>JAUNTC010000033.1 GCA_030538915.1 Lachnospiraceae bacterium
AGGTAACAAAAAATGCCGTATTTATGCGGTGTTGTGGCGTTTCGCAAACGCCTATTTATATATATGTAAAGAGAGGAGAAAGTATGAAATCAGATGTAAAACTGACGAGTTTAACTAAGACAGCGGGGTGAGCAGCTAAGATTGGTCCTGAGACCCTTGCCCAGGTTCTGGGTAAGTTGCCGAAGTTCGAGGACGAAAACCTGATCGTAGGTATTGAGACATCGGACGATGCCGCTATATATAAAGTAACAGATGACATTGCAATGATCCAGACGGTGGATTTCTTTACACCGATCGTGGATGATCCGTATATGTTCGGACAGATTGCAGCAGCTAATTCACTGAGTGATGTGTGGGCTATGGGAGGAGAACCTGCAGTAGCATTGAATATTGTAGGATTCCCGAACTGCCTGGATCCGGCTATTTTAGGAGATATCCTTGCCGGCGGAGCTGACAAAGTGAAGGAAGCAGGTGCAGTATTAGTAGGAGGTCATTCCGTGCAGGACGACGAGCCGAAGTATGGATTGTGCGTGTCAGGATTTGTACATCCGGATAAGATTTTTAAGAATTACGGATGCAGACCGGGAGATGTCCTGGTACTGACAAAACAGATAGGAAGCGGAATCGTTAATACTGCGATCAAAGCAGAGATGGCATCGCCGGAAGCAATCAGAGAAGCGCAGACGGTTATGGCATCACTCAACAAAAGAGGAAAACAGGCAGTTGAAAAGTATAATGTCAGCGCCTGCACAGACATCACAGGATTTGGACTTCTCGGTCACTGTGTCGAGATGGCGTCTGCCAGTGATGTGACATTTGAAATTAATGTTAAAGACATTGCATACCTTGCCGATGCAATTGATTTCGCTAAGATGGGATTAGTTCCTGCCGGAGCTTATAAGAATCGTGGATATTCTATTGGAAAAGTAGAAGCAGGTTCCACTCCGGAGTATTACCTGGATCTTTTATATGATCCACAGACATCTGGCGGATTATTGCTCAGTGTAGCGCCGGATAATTTGAATGAGATGCTTGCAGATTTTAAGAGTGCAAACATGGATACCACAATTTCGGTGATCGGAAAGGTTGCACCTAAGAGTGACAAGTTGATCCGACTGTTTTAAAGTCGCCAAAGAAGTGGAAGGAAGAAAAATATGGACAAGAATATGTTGTATCGCAGTATCCCGAAGGTGGATGTGCTGCTTGCTGATGAGAAGATCCAGACGATGATCGATACATATAGCCGAGAGACCGTCATGGAATCGATACATTTGGAGATGAATCGTCTGCGCGCATTTATTGGAAAATGTGAAGACGAAGAGGAAGCAAAGAGACAGATTGAGGCACTGCCGGTAAGAATCGAACGGACAGTGTCTGCAATGCACACTCCGAATATGTGTATGGTAATGAATGGTACGGGGACCATTCTTCATACAAATCTGGGAAGAGCACCGATCAGCCCGGAGCATATGAAGAGAGTGGCAGCTATTGCGACAGGATATTCAAATCTGGAGTATAATCTCGAAGCGGGAAGACGTGGAGAACGTTATTCTCACTTTGAGGAGTTGTTATGTAAAATTACAGGAGCCGAGGCAGCAATGGCGGTAAATAATAATGCTGCATCTGTTATGCTGATCTTAAGCTCTCTTGCAAAAGGGGGAGAGGTAGTTGTCTCTCGTGGAGAACTCGTAGAGATTGGCGGTAAATTCCGTATTCCGGACGTAATGGAGCAAAGTGGCGCTTCTCTCGTAGAAGTCGGAACAACAAATAAGACCCATTACGATGATTATGAGAATGCGATTACAGAAGAGACGAAAGCACTTTTGAAGGTTCACACAAGTAACTACCGTATCGTAGGATTTACAGATACAGTTGGAATTGATGAGCTTATTCCGCTTGCCAAAGAACACGACCTTCCGGTAGTGGAAGATCTTGGAAGTGGTGTGCTTGTTGACCTTGAAAAATATGGTCTGACACATGAACCGACTGTGCAGGAATCAATTGCCAAAGGTGCAGATGTAGTCTGCTTCAGTGGAGATAAATTATTAGGAGGCCCACAGGCCGGTATCATCATCGGTAAGAAGAAGTATATCGATATGATGAAGAAGAACCAGCTGACACGTGCGCTTCGCATAGATAAATTTACAGCGGCAACGCTGGAACTTGTATTACAGGAATATTTGTCTGAAGAAAAGGCAATTAAGAATATTCCTGTTCTTCGCATGATTACAAAGTCACTGGAAGATGTGACAAAGGATGCGAAGAAATTATGCCGCATTTTAAAAGCGGAAAAATTCTCTGCCAGCATTAAAGTGATGCCTTGCGAATCACAGATCGGTGGAGGGTCTCTTCCTCTGGAACGTATTGACAGTATGGCTGTTGCCATCAATCCGGAGAAGATCAGCATTACAGAACTGGAGGAAAGACTGCGTCATATGCCGATGCCGTTAATTCCGAGAACAATGAATGATACAGTGCTGATCGATGTGCGAACGATGGATGAAGCGAATTTCAAATTCCTTGCGAAAGAATTGCAGGATCTGAAAGTATTTGAAGAAGACAGTCTGATTGAAGTGCGTTAGGAGAGTGGGACTATGAAAAATATCATCATTGGAACGGCCGGACATATAGACCATGGAAAGACGACGCTCATCAGAGCGCTGACGGGAAGAAATACAGACCGCTGGGAAGAAGAACAGAGACGTGGAATTACGATCGACCTGGGATTTACTTATTTTGACCTCCCGGGAGGAGACCGTGCAGGGATCATTGATGTGCCTGGACACGAGAAGTTCATCAATAACATGGTGGCCGGAGTAGTTGGAATGGATCTTGTACTGCTTGTGATCGCGGCAGACGAAGGAATTATGCCGCAGACGAGAGAGCATATGGACATTCTTAACTTACTTGGAATTGAAAAAAGTATTATTGTTTTAAACAAATGTGATCTTGTCGATGAGGAGTGGCTTGAGCTTGTAAAAGAAGATGTAAAGGACGAGCTGTCCGGCACATTTTTGGACGGAGCACCGATCGTGGAAGTGTCGGCTGCAACCGGACAGGGACTCGACAAACTGGTCGATGAGATCGTACATCTGACAAGTGACGATGTGGTAGAGAAGGACATCCATACGATTCCACGTCTTCCAATCGACAGAGCATTTACATTATCCGGATTTGGAACGGTCATTACAGGAACGTTAGTATCCGGAACGATTTCCAAAGAAGATACATTAGAAATGTATCCGATTGGTAAGGAATGCAAGATCAGAAGTATCCAGGTACATGGAGAGGATAAGAAGGAATGCTACGCAGGACAGCGTGTAGCAATCAACCTTTCAAATGTGAAGAAAAAAGAAATCAAGAGAGGCTGTGTGCTTGCACCGGTCAACAGTATGAAGAATACAGATCTTCTGGATGTGAAGCTGAATATGCTGGATTCGTCACTCCGTATTTTGACGAACCACACAAGACTGCATCTGTTTACCGGAACGAGTGAAGTGTTATGTCGTGCCGTTCTCTTGGATAAGGAAGAAATCGGACCTGGAGAGAGTGGATATGTACAGCTTCGATTAGAAGAAGAGATTGCTGTGCGAAGAGGAGACAAATTTGTTGTCCGCTTCTATTCTCCAATGGAAACGATCGGCGGAGGCGTTGTACTAGAGCCAAATCCGAAGATCAAGCGAAGATTCCAGGAAGATGTGATCGAAGAGCTGGAAAGAAAAGAGTCCGGTTCATCCGCAGATGTAATCGCATTGCATGCAAAGGCTCACGCAGATACACTGATTTCATGCGCAGAGCTTGCAAAACTTACAGCGCTTTCTCCGGAAGAAGTCGCAGAAGATGTGAAGGAGTTAGAGGAAGCCGGAACGATCTATACATTTGCAATGAGAAAAGACACTTACGTATGGCATGCAGATTCTGAGCGCGAAGCAATTAAGAAGCTGACAGATGCGCTCAAGACATACGAAGAGGCACATCCATATCGTTACGGTATGAAAAAAGCAGAAGTACAGATGACTTACTTTAAAAAAGTGAAGCCAAATGTATTTGATAAAATCGTCGAAAAAGAAGAAAACGACGGACACATCAAACGTGTAGACGAATTTTTATGTACACCGGATTATGAAGTCACCAAAGATGATACTTATAAGAAGGTATCTGAGAAGTATCTCGAAAGCTTCCGCAACGCAAAATATGATTTTGCAAAATATACAGAGATTGACCTTGGAAAAGTGAGTCGTGAGATCGGCGACGATATTCTGAATATTTTGCTGGAAGAAAGACAGATCGTAAAAGTGACAGATGATATGTATACACTCGCAGAATATATGGAAAAGGCGAGAGAGATCATCGAGGGCAAACTGTCAGAGGACCCGGTTATTACAATTGCACAGGTAAGAGATATCTTTGATACGAGCAGAAAGAGTGCAAAGCCGATTCTGGAGTATATGGACAGTATTAAAGTAACAAAGAAGACCGGTGCAGAGAGTGAAAGGGTGGCATATTAATGAATCTGAAACAGTTAGAAGCGTTTGTGAAAGTGGCGGAAGGAGGCAGCTTCTCGAAAGCTGCAAAAGAATTGTTCCTTACACAGCCAACGATCAGCGCACACATTTCGTCGCTTGAGAAAGAATTAAACTCAAGATTATTTGTAAGAAACACAAAAGAAGTAAGTCTGTCGGAAGACGGAACACAATTATATAAATACGCAAAGCAGATGATCGATCTGCAGAAGAAGATTGAAGAGAATTTTGGTACAGAAAAAGGGGAGAAGAAGCATGGTATTACGATAGCAGCTTCTACAATCCCGGCGCAGTACCTGCTTCCGAAAGCGCTGATGCAGTTTAATGCACGTTACCCGGATGAGCAGATCAAGATCGTGGAGACGGACAGCAGCAAAGTTGTACAGCAGATCATCGACCATATGGCAGATGTAGGATTTACAGGAACAGTGCTTGAAAAGAAGCATTGCAAGTATATTCCGTTTTATAAGGATGAGCTTGTGATCATCACACCGAATATGGAGAAGTACCAGATTTTGAAGGAAACAAATTCGGAAGATATTTCCTGGATGCTTGATGAGCATGTGATCTTAAGAGAAGAAGGATCCGGTACACGCAAGGAAGCGGAAAATCAATTGCGTACAGCCGGAGTAAAGATCGGCGATCTGGATATTATCGCAAGCATTGAAAACCAGGAGACGATTAAGAAGTCCGTAAGACAGGGAATGGGAATCTCAGTTCTTTCGAAGCTGGCAACGAAGGATGAAGTGACAGCAGGATTTCTTCTTGCTTTCCCGATTCCAAAGAGTGATGACGGAAGAGATATCAATCTTGTATATAATAAGAATTATCAGCTGTCGAGAAGTGCGGAGCGATTTGTAAAAGTTGTGAAAGAAGTTTATGCGATAGAAGGACATGATGAGCATAAAGAACTCGACGAAGAATAATATACAGACATTAATAGATAACACCTATAAGTCAACTGAAACATATGATATTTCTATTAGACGAAAAATGGGAAAAAAGGTATACTAAATAACAGGTGGACATCCACCGATGTGAGAGGATAAGGATTATGATATATTTGGATAATGCAGCTACAACGATGCATAAACCACAGGAAGTGATTGATGCTGTTGTTCAGGCAATGAGTTCAATGGGTAATGCAGGAAGAGGAGCAAATGAAGCATCCTTAAGTGCAGCAAGAGTGATTTATGATACAAGAGATCAGCTTTGCAGATTTTTTGGAGCAGAGAATCCGAAGCAGATTGCATTTACAGCAAATTCTACTGAAAGTCTCAACATTGCGATCAAAGGATTGTTGAATCCGGGAGATCATGTGATCACGACAATGTTAGAACATAATTCCGTGTTACGTCCTCTGTATGAGATGCAGGAGAAGGGAGTCGCTCTTACGATTGTAAAGAGCAATCCGAAGGGAACTCTCGACATCAAAGATCTCGAAGCTGCTATCACACCTGAGACGAAGATGATCGTATGTACGAATGGATCGAATCTGACAGGTAACTATGTCCCACTTGAGCCAATCGGAAAACTGGCGAAAGAACATGGTCTGTTATTTGTAGTTGATGCATCACAGACTGCGGGAGTATTTCCAATTGATGTGCAGAAGATGCATATCGATGTCCTTTGTTTTACCGGACATAAAGGACTGCTTGGGCCACAGGGCACTGGCGGAATCTATGTCAGAGAAGGACTGGAAGTGAGACCTTTGAAGGTCGGTGGAAGCGGCGTACAGACATATAATAAAAAACATCCGGCACAGATGCCGACTGCTCTGGAAGCGGGAACTTTGAACGGACATGGCATTGCAGGCCTTCATGCAGCTATGGACTACCTGGAAAAAACGGGTGTGGATTCGATCCGCATCCGCGAGCAGGAACTGATGTGGCGCTTTTACAATGGTGTAAAAGATGTACCGGGTGTAACGATATATGGTGATTTTGATACAAAAGAACGCTGCGCGATCGTAACCTTGAATATTGGAGATTACGATTCAGCAGAAGTCAGCGATGAACTGCTTACGGAATATGGTATTTCGACAAGACCGGGCGGGCATTGTGCACCGCTTATGCACGAGGCACTTGGTACAGTGGAGCAGGGAGCTGTAAGGTTCAGCTTTTCTCATTATAATACCGAAGAAGAAGTGGATACAGCCATTCGTGCGATCCACGAATTAGCAGAAGACGAATAAGAAGAGAGGCAAGACCGAATATGAGAAAGAAAGAATTAAAATTAGTAATTACCTTCCATACAACAGCAGATGCTATGGCGATGGAAAAGGCTTGTAAAGCGCAGAATGTTCCGGGAAGAATTATTCCTGTACCGCGTGCGATTTCGGCGGGATGTGGACTTTCCTGGTGCGCAAATCTGGATGAACGTGATGAGATCAAAGCAATGATGGAAAAAAACGGGATCCAGGAAGAAAATATGCATGAATGTCTTGTATAAAGTATACTATAACAACAAACACAGAAAAGCAGATGGACGCATCCATCTGCTTTTCTGTGTCTATATACCTTCAACAAAAGTGTCTAAAACATGTGGCAACAGCTTACTGCTGTAATTTGTCAGATCGAACTTTCCTTTAAATAACGCCCAATCGTACAAAATAGCTCTTTCGTACATAGCATAAATCTCAGTAAGTTCTTCCGCGGTACTTGTATTTTTAAATTCCCCATTATCTAAAGCTGCTTGCATGATCTCGTGAATCCATGTGTAATAGAAACGTTTATGATCAGACAAGGACTTTTTGTCTTTAGTGATCAATTGAGAAGAATATAGATAAGCCAACAGTTTGATATCAATACTCGTCTCAATCATATAAAACAATTCGTGATTTAGAAAAAGAAGTTTATCGTAAGCAGATAATGTTGGATCAACAATCGTATAAAGTTCCTCATACTTCTGGTCCAACAAATAAGATAAACTGTTCAGCAAAGCTTCTTTTCCTTTGAAATAATGATAGAACGTCCCTTTTGACGTCTTCGATGCGGAGATGATGTCTTCTACAGTGGTGTCCTCGTATCCATTTTTAAAAAATAAGTTCCATGCAGCCTTAACAATGCGACTTTTGGTAGATTGTCTTTTTCTAGGCATAGCTTTTCCCTTTCTCAAAAAAGTATAATAGTTCCTCTTAATGACATGTGTCTCTGAAAAAAACGGAGGAACGCTTGTGATGAGCCTTCCTCCGTAAAAAATCTGATAGGATATATTAACCAATAAGGAAACCGTATTTTAACGGATCATCTCCATCGATAATATATGTAGCAACTCCAGTCAGATACGCAGAACCTGTTACCATAGGAATAACTGCATCAAAGTCACCAATCTTAGTTTCTTCTTTGATCACACCTTTGAAACGTGTTCCCATGAAGCTCTCGTAGATGAATTCTTCGCCAATACCAAGTTCTCCCCAAGCGTGTAATGTAGCAAGTTTTGCACTTGTACCTGTTCCGCATGGAGAACGGTCAGCCTGTGCATCACCAAATACAACGACATTTCTCATTGTGGCCTGGTCTGGATTTGGAGTAGGTCCATAGAATTCAACAAGGTCTACTTCTGTGATGTCAAGTGTTGGGTGCTGGATCTTAACTTCAGCGTTGATCTTATCACGCATCTTCATTCCCAGAGCTGTGTAAGCAGCAACTGTCTTGGAATTGATCTCTCCGATATCGAGCTTAGTAGTATCAACTAATGCGAAGAAGCTTCCACCAAAGGAAATTGTATAAGGAATATCTACACCGTCGATATTAACTGTTAAGTTATCTTTATAAAGGAATGCAGGCACATTTGTAAGTGTTACACCTGTTACTTTTCCATTCTTAACAGTAGCTGTTGTACGGATCAGTCCTGCAGGAGCGTCTAAAACAACTTCATTTTCTCCTTCGTGAGACTCAACAAGACCGGCTTCGATTGCAACAGTGACAGATCCGATTGTACAGTGTCCGCACATGTTGAGGTATCCGCCAGTATCCATGAAGATAACTCCGAGATCAGCTTCTTTATTAATAGGTTCGCACAAAAAAGCACCGAACATATCGTGATGTCCTCTTGGCTCTAACATTAAAGCTGTACGAACATGATCGTAGTTTTCTTCTAACCATTTTTTTCTCTCGATCATTGTATTTCCTTTTGGTTCAGGAAATCCTCCGATTACGATACGACAGAACTCGCCGGCTGTATGTGCATCAACAACCTGAAGTGCTGCTTCGTAGTTCTTAAAGTTAATATTTGCTTTTAACTTCATAATTAGTCCTCCTTGATTGAGATATTGAATAAGTATGATTTATAGAAAAAACCTATAAATTCATAAACACATTAGATTAGAAACCCCCGTGTTTGTAATGTGCCTTTTTATGTATAAACTCAAAACGATGAGATTATAACTGATAAAAAAGCGAACAAAAATACCAAAATACGATACAAATTTAACAAATAGACCTCATTCTAGTATTGCGTTTAGTTCTCTTCCTTTATTATCGATGAAAATCCTTGAAAAGTCAACGTTTTTTTGATGTTATAAATTTAAATAAAAGTGTTGAAAAAAACAAAAAGTTGTGTTATCATTAACAAGAAAATGCAAAGTAATTATTTTGGGGGTAGATGGGCGACTGGTGTGCCTCCTAGTCTTCAAAACTAGTGTGGGGCGTTAAGAGCGTCCTGGGTGGGTTCGATTCCCACATGCCCTCGCCAAAAGAAAAGTATTACGTTTGTTACGTTAAAAAAATAACTTATAGATTTTAACTATAAATAAGTAAACGAGCCAGTGGAAAGGTTTCGTTTTTTACTTATATGCAAAAAAGAAAAGGAGAGATTAGTGTCATGGGAAAAGTACAGATTTTATTGCGTCAGCATGTTGGCGCACCGTGTGCACCGTGCGTTGAAGTTGGGGCAGATGTAAAAAAAGGCACACTGATTGCTACACCGACAGGACTTGGAGCCAATATTTATGCCAGTGTATATGGAACTGTAACAGAGATCACAGAAGATAGAATTATCATCGAAGCAGCAGATGAGCAGCCGGATGAGTTCGTGCCGATTGATGTACCGGAAGATGCAAGCAAGCTGGATATGGTAAAAGCCGCAGGCGTAGTTGGAATGGGAGGAGCAGGATTTCCAACAGGAGTGAAACTTAATATCAATTTAGCCGAGACTCCGATGGGTGAGTTGAATCCAGAGATCAATCCGGAGCTGCCGGAGAACTTTAGTATTGACTGTGGTTATATCCTGATCAATGCTGCTGAGTGTGAACCGGGACTTGAACACAACACACAGCAGATTGAGACACAGCCAGATAAAGTGATCCGCGGTATCAAGTACTGTATGGAGATCACACATGCTGAGAAGACAATCATTGCTATTAAGAAGAAACATCATAAAGCAATTAAAACTTTGCAGAAAGCACTTGAGAATGAGCCTGCAATTACAATGCATCTGCTTCCGGATATTTACCCAATGGGTGAAGAACGTGCGGTAGTCAGAGAGTGTCTTGGTGTAAACCTTGATACAATGCAGCTTCCGTCGGCAGCAAGATCTGTAGTTGTCAATGTAGAGACTGCATGTCGTGTTGCAGAAGCGATTGATGAGAAGAGACCATGCATCAGCAAAAACCTCACAGTTCGCGGTAAACTGAACGGTGGAAATGCTGCTCATGTATATATGGATGTGCCGATCGGTGTGAGCGTAGGCGAATTGATCGAGCGCGCAGGCGGAATTGATGGTAAGTATGGCGAGATCATTATGGGAGGAGCCTTCACAGGTAAATCTACAGAATTAGATGCACCGATCACTAAGACGACAGGAGCTATTCTTGTGACTATCGAATTCCCGGATCTTCACGGAGCAAATGTAGGTATTCTTGTATGTGCCTGCGGAGGAAGTGAAGAGCGTATGAGAGAGATCGCTGAGAAGATGAATGGAAAGGTTGTTTCCGTGTGCAGATGTAAACAGGCTATTGAGAACAAACCGGGAGCACCGCTTAAGTGCTTAAGACCTGGTAACTGTCCTGGACAGGTTAAGAATAACTTACAGTTCAAGAAAGACAAATGTGAATATATCATTATTGGTAACTGTTCAGACTGCTCTAATACAGTTATGGCATCTGGACCGAAGATGGGGTTAAAAGTATTCCACCAGACAGACCATGTTATGAGAACAGTTGGACATCCACTGTACAGAACTCTTAGAGTATCAAAGCAGGTAAGTCAGGATATTGACTTTTAATTACATTTACATTCTATTTTAGATATTACTGTCACACACAGGCAATGGCCTTAGACCCCCGATTCTTTGGCCAGGGGAAAAGAGACTAATCTCTCTCTGCCAGATGTGACTGTATATATATTACTATGTGCAATAAAGCGCGAGTATAGTTTTAACCAAAACAAGGAGGGAAATAATATGTCAATCACAGCTGAAACAGCTAAAGAACACGCTCATGATCCTGCGGTATTATGCTGTAGAGCAGAAGCTGGTATCACAATTGAACCAGCTAATCTGGAAGATCCGGCTATCTTTGATGATTTGGTAGATTCAGGGTTATTATGCCTGGACGGATGCCTTACAATCGAAGAGGTATTAGGAGCAAAACTTACAAAAACTTGTGATTCTCTTTGCCCATTAACTAAAGATGTTCTTGATGGTGTAAATGCACCTACAACAGAGGCGCCGGCAGAAGAGGCAGAGGAAGTTGAAGAAGCACCGGCAGCAGCGCCAGTAGCAGCAGCACCATTAAAAATCCATATCGGAGAAGGAAAAGATATCAATCTCGAGATTCCGGTTGGCGCTCTTGGAGCAACTGGAACAGCAGTTGCAGAAGTTCCTGCAGCGGCAGTTGCAACAGCAGCAGAAGAACAGGAGCCAAAGCTGATCAGAAGCTTAACAAGAAAACATTTTAATATCACAGAAGTTAAGAGAGGACCAGAGACAAAGATCGAAGGAACAACTCTTTACATCCGTGAAGGAATTGAAAAAGAATGTATCGATTCTCAGGAGTTAGTTTACGACCTTAAAATCGATATCATTACACCAGAAGATTATCATACATATTCTGAAACAATCATGGACGTTCAGCCAATCGCTACAAAAGATGGCGAGGATGAAATCGGAAGTGGTATAACAAGAGTACTTGATGGCGTTGTAATGATGGTAACAGGTACAGATGCAAACGGAGTTCAGATTGGTGAGTTTGGTTCTTCAGAAGGATACCTTGATGAGAATATCATGTGGGGACGCCCGGGAGCACCTGATAAAGGAGAAATCTTTATTAAAACACAGGTTACTGTTAAAGAAGGAACTAACATGGAGAGACCTGGCCCGTTAGCTGCACATACTGCATCTGATATGATTACTCAGGAAATCCGTGAAGCTCTTAAGAAGGTTGACGAGTCGTTTGTTGTTAATGAAGAAGTATTTGATCAGTACAGAAGACCTGGTAAGAAAAAAGTAGTAATCGTTAAAGAGATCATGGGACAGGGAGCTATGCATGACAACCTGATTCTCCCAGTTGAGCCGGTTGGTGTACTCGGAGCAAGACCTAACGTAGACTTAGGGAACGTTCCTGTATGTGTATCTCCGTTGGAAGTACTGGATGGATGTATCCATGCATTAACTTGTATCGGACCTGCATCTAAAGAGATGTCCAGACATTACTGGAGAGAACCACTTGTTCTTGAAGCATTACATGATGAAGAAATTGACCTTTGTGGTGTTATCTTCGTTGGATCTCCGCAGATCAATGCTGAGAAGTTCTATGTATCTAAACGTGTTGGACAGGTATGTGAGATGCTTGATGTTGATGGTGCATTTATCACAACAGAAGGATTTGGTAACAACCATATCGACTTCGCAAGCCATCATGAGCAGATCGGTAAGAGAGGAATCCCAGTAGTTGGATTATCTTTCTGTGCTGTACAGGGTGCACTTGTTGTAGGTAATAAGTACATGACATATATGGTAGATAACAACAAATCTGAGTCAGGTATCGAGAATGAGGTTCTTGCTTGTAATACTCTTTGTAAGGAAGAAGCAATCCGTGCAATCCAGATGCTGAAAAATGCAATGGGTGGAGAGCCGGTTAAAGCTGCTGAGAAGAAATGGAACCCGAACGTAAAAGCTAGTAACGTAGAAGTAATTGAAGGCGTAACAGGTGAGAAGATTGATCTGGTTAAAAATGAGCAGTCTCTGCCGATGAGTCAGAAACGTAAAGAGAAATACGACTAATTCAGGTGAAAGCAAATGAAAGATTTACAATATGGTGATCGGATTATAAGAATGGAAGGCGTGATCGTAGAGGTTCATGATGGCTCGGTTGGAATTGATTTGAAAGGAAGACTGGGATTCTTGAAGGTACCTATGAGAATGTTCATATCTGATTATCCGATTAAGGTTGGACAGGAAGTTGCGTGGAATATGAGTTTTGTGGAGCAACTTGGTCCGGAAGTAAATGAAAAGTATATTAGTAACTTGGATACGTATTTGCGTCGTCAGAAGGAAATGCGTGAAAAAAACCAGAATAACAAGGAGGTATAACAATGAGTTTAACATTAGTTAAAGGAATGCAATCTGAAATATTCGTTCCTATTACTCCACCGTCAGTATGGACGCCTGTTACAAAAGAGCTCAAAGACATGTCAGTAGCTCTTGCTACAGCAGCTGGTGTTCATAAAAAGGATCAGGAAAGATTTAATCTTGCTGGTGACTTTACATGGAGAAAAATCGAAAACACAACACCATCAAGTGAACTTATGGTATCACATGGTGGATATGATAACAGTGATGTTAACAAAGACATCAACTGTATGTTCCCAATTGACAGAATTCATGAATTAGCAGCAGAAGGATTTATCAGAGCTTGTGCGCCGGTACACGCTGGATTCATGGGTGGTGGTGGAAACCAAGAGAAATTCAAAGGTGAGACTGGTCCTGCTATCGCAAAGATGTTTAAAGAAGAGGATGTTGATGCAGTAATCCTCACAGCTGGTTGAGGTACTTGCCACCGCTCTGCAGTATTGGTGCAGAGAGCGATTGAAGAAGCTGGAATTCCTACAATTATTATTGCAGCTCTTCCACCGGTTGTTCGTCAGACTGGTACTCCTCGTGCAGTAGCTCCGTTGGTACCTATGGGTGCTAATGCTGGTGCTCCGAATAATATAGAACAGCAGACACAGATTGTTAAAGCAACTCTGGAACAGCTCGTTTCAATTCAGACACCTGGTAAAGTTGTTTCTTTACCATTCGAGTATATTGCAAAAGTATAATCAAATGTAAAAGAGGGCAGATGCGTTTAACGCATCTGCCCTTTTTTGGTATTTCATTGGAAGATTGCAAAAATTATTGTATAATATTTGCATGGAAATAAAAAAACTGACGAGAAGAGTACGGAGGACATAAGATGGCTGATAAAGAAATTGATTTGCGTCGTCTTGTTATAAAGGCCTATCACATGACGGCTGTTGAATGGGGCGATGAAAATAAAATAACAACAGATGGGAATATGACTGTAAGCAGAAAGATGCTAGATCAGCTGGCGGCAGAAGATGACTGTATCGATAAAATTGATATTCAAATTATCAAACCTGGGGAACATGATCGATGGACGAATACGATTATGGACATCATTCCTATCTCTACAAAAGTATTAGGAAAATTAGGAGAAGGTATTACGCATACACTGACGGGAGTGTATGTTATGCTGACGGGTGTGGACGTAGACGGGAAACAGTGCCATGAATTTGGATCATCAGAAGGAAATCTGAAAGAACAATTATATTTGAATCGTGCAGGAACACCGGGGGATGATGATTACATTATTTCTTTTGATGTTACGTTTGCATCGGGGATGGGGCAGGAAAGGCATGGACCTTTTACTGCGCACAGAATGTGCGATGAATTTATTCAGACATACAGAAATCAGCTGAAAAAATTCAAAGGTGATAAATGTACAGAAAGACACGAGTATCATGATAAAGTACGACCGGGTAAAAAACGTGTACTTATTATCCGTCAGGTTGCAGGGCAGGGTGCGATGTATGATACGCATCTTTTCCCGGATGAACCGTCAGGTGTTGAAGGTGGTAAATCAATTATTGAGATGGGCAATATGCCGGTGATGATCACTCCGAATGAGTATCGTGACGGTATCATTCGCTCTATGCAGTAGGAGGTGTTAATATGGGAATCGGACCATCGACAAAAGAAACTTCATTACACCATTTCAGAGATCCGTTGTTGGATGTAGTTGTGGAAGATACGGATCTTGATCTGATGGGAATTATTATTGTAGGAACACCGGATGATAATAAAGATAAAATACTTGTAGGAACAAGAGCAGCTGCTATGGCTGAGATGATGCGTGCGGATGGTGTTATTATTTCCTCCGATGGATGGGGAAATAGCGATGTCGATTTTACGAATACGTGCGAGCAGCTTGGAATTAGAAATATTCCGGTGACTGGACTAAATTTCAGTGGCACAGTTGGTCAGTTTGTGGTGGTAAATGATTATTTGGATGGAATTATAGATATTAATAAGAGCGAAGATGGAACAGAGACGAACGTTGTCGGTGAAAACAATATGGTTAAGCTGGATTGTCTGAAAGCGAAAGCTTTATTGAAACTTAAGATGCGCCAGAAAGAACGTAGAGATGCTAGGTAGTCAGGGATATACAAGTAAAAAGAAAAAGCACAGTACCGCCGTACTGTGCTTTTTCTTTTTGGTATGTCATTGAGAGGTTTTCCTCGTTGCATTGCAGTCTTGTTAATATACAAAGCTGGGGAATGCTCCTCTATATTATAGAGGTATATATTAATTGGAGTTAATCTCTGCAGGATTGTTCTTGGGGAAAACAATCGGCATCGACGTAACTGCAATAACAACCTGATTTGTTATAACTTAAAAGTACTTGTTAATGAAATGTCTGACTCTTTAGCTGAATGAAGTACTCTGAAGTTGGTATCACTATACCATTATTTATGCATTGGCGTCAAGGATGAATACCATTTTTATGAATTGTAACAAATATAAAACAAAAAAATGGTGGAAATTGTGCAATTTGAAAAGCAAAAACTTGCAAAATTTATTCGTCATCGAGAAGAAAAACTTTGGCATACTCTAAGAAAATCTTGGAGGCAGGAGATAGTTCTTTCTGAGAAGCGTATGCAAGACCAAGCTGGCGATAAGTGGCAGGTTTGATTGGACGTGTTACGAAATCGCCTGTCTGACCACGCAGAAGGAGTCCGGGAACAATGGATAAGCCAAGACTGTGCTCTACCATGGAGAGACTTGAAAACTCGTTAATGGTAAAGTAACGAATATCAGGTTTTACATCTGCCTGTTGAAGTATGCGATGGACATCACTACCCGGTGTGTATTCTGTAATGATAAAAGGCTGGTTTTCAAATGCTTCGATTGGGATACTGTCATATTCAGTAAATGGATGTCCTTTCGGGATAACAGCAAATAATTCGTCGTCCATTACCGGAAGGAACTCGTATGACTGTCCTTCCATATAGCTAATAAAGCCGATGTCGACTCTTCGGTCTTCAATCCAGTCGGATAATTCTCCTTCAACCCCTTCGATGATCTTAAAGTGGATGTCCGGATGCTTTTGCTGAAATTCCTTGATGATTTTCGGGATCCAGTGGATAGAGCAACTAAGGTATGTACCTATTTTAATAGTACCTACCTGTGCACCCTTTAGAGCGGCGATTTCTTGATGGATCACTTCGTCTGCGTTGAGCAGTGCGCGGATCGACGGTACTAACGATTTTGCATCAGCAGTAAGAGACATTCCGTGACTGTCTTTGACAAACAAAGAGAATCCGACTTCTTTTTCAAGAGACTTCATCATCTGCGTAATTCCAGATTGTGTATATCCTAATTCTTCGCCGGCGCGTGTAAAGCTTCCGTAGTCATCTACAGCCAGCATAACTCTCCATCTTTTAATATCCATAAATATTCCTCGCTCTTTTATATTAATATAATGAAATGTAATGGTTGTATTTTTGTTGTTTATACATATATTAAAGCAAAATACAAAGGAGCACAAGGGCGAAAAATGAAAGTTGTGATAAGAAAATCGAATAGGAAAAAAGGTTGCTCAAATAGATCTTTTCTATATATAATAGAAAAAAGATAATATATGAAACTTCCTATTATAAATGAAAAAGAATGGAAAGATTAAAAACAATGAGATAAATTGTATGAGAAAAAATACAAACAAATAATAGAAAAAGTACTTGCAAAATAAAGAGACATCCTGTATACTGAAAAAGCTGTGACATGATAGCAACGAAGCGCGAGGTTGCTGCCACAAGATGGCAGGTTTTCCGTGGAGCGAATGTCAAGTTAGGAAACTGGCGACAAGTCACTGTACGAATCAAAACTGATTACTGCTTACCTATAGGTAAAGGGTATGAAACAACGTGTGAGTTTCTCACGACACACACGGGAGAGTGTACAGTCACCGCTTGTCGTACTGAAGTTATAAGTACGAAAAGGAGGCGACTTTTTTTATGGCAAGTCAAGTAATGAGAATCACTTTAAAAGCGTATGATCATCAGTTAGTAGATGCATCCGCAAAGAAAATCATCGAAACTGTAAAGAAGAATGGAGCAAAGGTGAGCGGACCGGTACCGCTTCCGACTAAGAAGGAAGTAGTAACAATCTTAAGAGCGGTTCACAAATACAAAGATTCCAGAGAGCAGTTCGAGCAGAGAACTCATAAGAGACTGATCGATATCGTAACACCAACACAGAAAACTGTTGATGCATTATCTAGATTAGAGATGCCAGCTGGTGTATTCATCGATATCAAGATGAAGAACAAATAAAACTTCATCGAAACAAAAATGACACAGTAATTCCTATATTTAGGATGAACGCATAAGCGTTCCGCTGTAAATCACAGGAGGTAATTATAATGAAGAAAGCTATCTTAGCTACAAAAGTCGGAATGACACAGATCTTCAGCGAAGACGGAACACTGACACCGGTTACAGTTCTTCAGGCTGGTCCTTGTGTAGTAACACAGATCAAGACAATCGAGAACGACGGTTATGAAGCTGTTCAGGTTGGATTCGTTGATAAGAAAGACAAGATCATCAACAAAGACAAGAGCGGTAAGAAAGAGATCGTTCATCGTCACGGTGTAACAAAAGCTGAGCAGGGACATTTTGCAAAAGCTGGAGTATCCGGAAAGAGATTTGTAAAAGAGTTTAAACTCGAGAATGCAAGCGAGTATGCACTTGCACAGGAGATTAAAGTTGATATTTTTGAAGCAGGCGACAAGATTGACGCTACTGCAATTTCAAAAGGTAAAGGATTCCAGGGTGCGATTAAGAGACATAATCAGCACAGAGGACCTATGACACACGGTTCTAAGTTCCACCGTCATGCCGGTTCTAACGGAGCTGCATCTGATCCGAGTAAAGTATTCAAAGGAAAGAAGATGCCAGGACACATGGGAAGCAAGAAGATCACAATTCAGAATCTTGAAGTTGTCCGCGTAGATGCTGAGAACAATCTGCTCTTAGTAAAAGGTTCTGTGCCGGGACCAAAGAAATCTTTAGTAACTATTAAAGAAGCAGTAAAAGCTAACTAGGCTTAGACGAGGAAGGAGGACTTAAGATGGCAAACGTATCCGTTTATAATATCGAAGGTAGAGAAGTTGGAACAATCGACTTAAACGATGCGGTATTCGGTGTTGAAGTTAATGAGCACCTTGTACACATGGCAGTTGTTAACCAGCTTGCAAATAATCGTCAGGGAACACAGAAAGCAAAAACTCGTTCTGAAGTTTCCGGAGGCGGAAGAAAACCATGGAGACAGAAAGGTACAGGTCATGCAAGACAGGGATCTACAAGAGCTCCACAGTGGACAGGTGGTGGAGTAGTATTCGCTCCAGTACCGAGAGATTATTCTTTCAAAATGAACAAGAAAGAAAAGAGAGCTGCTCTTAAATCTGCGCTCACAGCAAAGGTTGAAGAGAACAAATTCGTAGTAGTTGAAGAGATCAAATTTGATGAGATCAAAACTAAGAATTTTGCTAACATTTTAAAGAACTTAGAAGTATCTAAAGCATTAGTAGTATTAGAAGATGGTAATGAAAACGCAGTAATCTCTGCTAAGAACATTGCAGATGTTAAAACTGCTGCTATCAACACAATTAATGTGTACGATATCTTGAAATACAACACAGTGATCGCTACAAAAGCTGCTGTTGCAAAAATTGAGGAGGTGTACGCATAATGGCAAACGTTCAGTATTATGATGTAATCCTTAAACCGATAGTAACTGAGAAGAGCATGGAGCTTATGGGAGAAAAGAAATATACTTTCCTCGTGCATCCAGAAGCTAACAAATCTCAGATCAAAGAAGCTGTTGAGAAAATGTTCGAAGGAACAAAAGTTGCAAAAGTTAACACAATGAACTGTGACGGAAAGAAGAGAAGAGTTCGTGGAACTATGCAGTATGGTACAACAGCTAAAACTAAAAAAGCAGTTGTTCAGCTTACAGAGGACAGCGCTGACATCGAGATCTTCGAAGGTCTCTAGAATCAATGACGTGCGCATTCCGCTAACAAAGTGGTTGTAAGACGTACAAAGCATACGGACAGAAACCGTGACAATAAACAATCGAAAGGAGAACTATCATGGGAATTAAAACATACCGCCCATATACGCCTTCCAGAAGACAGATGACTGGTTCTGATTTCACAGAAATCACAAAGACAACACCAGAGAAGTCTTTACTTGCTTCAAAGAGCAGACAGGCAGGACGTAACAATCAAGGAAAAATCACTGTTAGACACCGCGGAGGCGGAGCTAAGAAGAAATATAGAGTTATCGATTTCAAGAGAAATAAAGATAATGTTGCAGCAACTGTAATTGGTATCGAGTACGATCCGAACAGAACAGCTAACATCGCGCTGATTTGCTACGAAGATGGAGAAAAAGCTTACATCCTCGCACCGGAAGGACTTAAAGATGGAATGAAAGTTATGAATGGACCAGAAGCCGAAGTTAAAGTTGGTAACTGTCTTCCACTTTCTGAAATTCCAGTAGGTACTCAGATCCATAACATCGAGCTTTATCCTGGAAAAGGCGGACAGCTTGTTCGTTCCGCAGGAAACAGCGCACAGTTAATGGCTAAAGAAGGTAAATATGCTACATTAAGACTTCCATCAGGAGAGATGAGAATGGTTCCGATCATTTGCAGAGCTTCTGTAGGAGTTGTAGGAAATGGAGATCACAGCCTGATCAACGTAGGTAAAGCTGGACGTAAGCGTCACATGGGATTCAGACCAACAGTTCGTGGTTCTGTTATGAACCCGAATGACCATCCGCATGGTGGTGGTGAAGGTAAGACAGGAATCGGTCGTCCGGGTCCGTGTACACCTTGGGGTAAACCAGCACTTGGTCTTAAGACAAGAAAGAAAAACAAATCTTCTAACAAGATGATCGTAAGAAGAAGAGATGGTAAAGCAATCAAATAATTAAGGAGGTTAGAACCTATGGCACGTTCAATTAAAAAAGGACCATTCGCAGACGCAAGCCTGCTTAAGAAGATCGATGCACTGAACGCTGCGGGAGAAAAATCTGTTGTTAAAACATGGTCTCGCCGTTCTACAATCTTCCCAAGCATGGTTGGACATACAATTGCCGTTCATGACGGAAGAAAACATGTACCTGTATATGTAACAGAGGATATGGTTGGTCACAAACTCGGAGAGTTTGTAGCTACCAGAACTTACAGAGGACATGGAAAAGACGAAAAGAAATCAAGAGTTAGATAATTAGATTGTGAAAGGAGGGTTCATCCATGGCTAAAGGACATAGATCCCAGATTAAGAGAGAAAGAAATGCTAACAAAGATACAAGACCTTCTGCTA
>JAUNTC010000123.1 GCA_030538915.1 Lachnospiraceae bacterium
GAAATGGCGTACTTCCTCATCTCAATAACAGAACAGGCTCACAATCTCCCATCAGTGGTGATTCTGAGCCTTTATTTTTTGAATGAATTTCTTACTTTTCTACATTTTTTTATATTTTCGATTTTTCGTTGCTGCTGTAAAGCTTATCTTTCCTTTATCAGCCAGTTCTTTTAGCAATTGTCTTGTTCTTGAGCCTTTCAGACCAATAAACTCTGCAATTTCTTCCGCACTATACTCTACATTTGTATCCATAAGAGACAAGATTTGTTTATGACGATCTGATAAATCCACTTCTAATTCTACGACTTTATCTGCCGATTTTTCTGCCGTTTCTATTGCTTCTGCATTAGAATTTCCTTGTACTTCCTGCGACTTGGAAATCATTTTCAGCGTCAGAGTCACTTGATTTAACCTAGTATCCTCTTCCAACACAGGTTCTATCCACCCTGCATTTTTCCATGTAGCAAGAATCGCTGGGAATCCAGAACCGGCATTGTCCCCAAATCCTACCATTCTCAACATCGTCTGCATACGTGGATTCCTTGATTTTGAATTACCGCCACGATAAATATCTTCCACAGGAAGTTTTAAGATTCCTGGATTCGTAAATTCAAATTCATTCGAACGCTTGATTACTTTTAATGTACCGGCATCAGACAGATAATCTGCATGTATGATCTGATTTACAAAAGCTTCTCTCACAGCCTTATGCACAGGAGTTTCATCAATACGCTGTATCCCTTCCAATTTAAACGGCTTCTTCAAATCCTCTGTCAGCTTTGGAGTTACTTTCATAAAGAAATTAAACAGATTATTTTCCCATGTACCATCATAAGTAATCCTGTCATTCCATCGGATATCAGCCGTTACCTGGCTTTCATTCCGGTAATCCATAAAGATATTGTCAAATTCGTCTCGGATTGCCAGACCATCTCCAAACATTAAAAGCCCTGCCAGAGTCAGTCCTTCTTTTCCCTCTCTTCTGTCTCTGCGATATCCACCAAGTTTTTCAAGAAAAGATTTATCGTCCAGTGCATTCCACACATGTCCGTCATTTCGTATTTCAAAAATCTGACGATATTTACGTAAAGTTTCTTTGTCAATATCATCCATTGTGTAATATTCTAAAATCATCCCGTCATTACCATCTGGATTCTGGTCACGGATCATTGCGCGGATCTCGTGCTCTGTCGCATGATAATCACCCTCATGATTTCTTTTGTATGTTCCTTTATAAGGGTTCTCACCAACATAAACAGGGCGCAGTTTATAATCAGCTCTTGGAACATGGATCACAATCAACTTTATGCTATCTTCTTCCACGACAAATACATCTTCGTCTCTCAAAATATTGACATTTACCTTACTTCCGTTGATTGTATTCCAGAAATCTTCCAATTGCTTTCCGGGATTTGTTATTCCCTGTATAATAAATCTTTCTTCCGGCGAATTTTTCTTTTTATCTTCATCCACTCCAAGAATGATATATCCACCTTTGGTATTTGCAAAAGCAGAATAGGATTCATATGCAGATTTTGGCACAGAATTTTCTGCTTTTTTGCATTCCACATCAACTTTTTCGCCTTTATAAATCATCTGTTTTAGTTCTTGCATATTCATCATTGTCACCCACTTCCGAACAATCATCTTTCCCGTTTATTACACTAAAAAAATACTTTCATAATTCCAATTATATATTTTCACAACTTCTCGTTCTCATAATATTCAGAAAAGGGAATGTCCATGCCGCAACACGAAACATTCCCTCTCATACAGCTTTTCTGATTCCATTCTACAGAATACATTCTTAAAATGCAATTATAATTTTATTATATGCTGATGCAATGAGATATATACTTTTAAAAAGAATCTGAATTCTCCGCCCACTTCTCCAATGTCCGAAAATCTATCTTTCCTGCTCCTGTTGTCGGCAGTTTCTCTACAAAGTGATATTCAAAAGGCCAGGAGTTTTCTTTCAGCTCCTGTCTACAGAGCTGTCTTAATTCTTTTTCCACATTGTCTCCGGTATCTTTGGATTTCAATGTCACATAGGCAATCACAAGATAACCTTTTTCACCGTTGATTCTTCCTACTACCGCACATTTATCCACGGCAGAATGCCTGCTCAATACATTTTCAATCTCCATCGGATAAACTCTTGACGGTGTCTTATCTGCTCCGATCGACCACAGGATTCGCTTCAGTCTTCCGGTCAGTCGGAAATATCCATCTTTTGTCACATGTCCCAAATCTCCGGTTCGAAGCCATCTTGTTCCGTTCTCTTCGAAAATGATTTCTCTTGTAGCTTCCGGATTCTTATAGTATTCCATCATCATACTCGGACCGCTGACACAGATTTCACCTTCCTGCTCATATCCTAGCTCCTCGCCCGTATCAATGTCTAATATCTTAATATTGTTACAGAAAAATGGAAGCATGACAGGGAATTTATGATTGCTTGTACATACAGGTCCTGCCATTTCCGTCATTCCATAACCGTTCATTAATCCATATGGTGCATGATGCTCTTTCAAAAAATGAAACGTATCTGTCTCCCATGATTTATTCATTCCATCTCCGCCATAGGCTATCGTCTTTGCAAAAGAAAGATTCATTCTCTGAACCTTTTTATTCTTCATTAGTGCTTCTATATGCAATGCACCACCACTTAAATGATTCGGTTTATATTTCAAAAACTGTTGTGAGAAACGCTCTGCTGTTGGATCTGGGCAAAGAATATTTTCAAGTCCCACACACAGAACCATATGAACCCCAAAAAATAGGCCATAGGCTAAGAACGGTGGAATGGTATCTAAAAAGCTTTCTCCATTTTGAAAGTCCAACACTTTATCTGCATATTTGTATTGAAATGCTATCGTATTCGCTGCGCGGTTTGACAACAGTACACCTTTTGCCTTGCCGGTTGTCCCTCCTGTATATGCAATCACTGCCGGTGCATCTGCTTTTATTTCCTGACAATCTATCTTCTTTCCTTGACCTGCCTTCAGAAATTCTGAAAATAAAATGCAATTTTCCTGCTTTATTTTTGATTTCCACTTATAAAGTGTACCGATTACACATGGCATAGATTCTGCCAGCGAAACACCTATGATGTGTTTTACAGATGTTTCCCTGGATGCCTGTACAATCTTTTCCAATGCCAGATCAACTGTAATCACAACTTTACTCTCCGTTACGGCTAACTTCTCATGAATCTCCGCTTCCGTTGCATTCATCACAAGCATATTAGCGATCGCTCCGATTTTATTGATTGCATAAAGCAGATACACAGCCTCCGGCATAGCCAGAACACAAAGACTCACTGCATCACTAGACCGGACACCATATGCTGTTAATGCTCTCGCACATATATCAATCTTTTCCTGCATTTGTCGATGTGTAACCTTTTTTCCAAAGTAGTTCAAAGCAACCGCATCTAACCGATCTGCATTGCAGAAAGTCAGATAGTCATACATCGAACCTTCCGGCAATGGACGATGCAGAACCTCTTCCCCATAATATTTCAGCCACGGTTTATCGATAGACGGATATCCCGTCAGCTCATGCTCTGTCTGTCTGTCTGTGAAATCATATTTCTCTCATTCTCCTTTGTCAAACTATTTTTTATAAATCACGGATTCTTCGTATTCCCAGTCTAATGGCGGATATTCTCTGATAATCTCTTCTTTTTCTTTTTCAAAATCACTCAAATGTATATTCTTCCGCTTTGTCACTTCCGAATATTCTTCCATTAGTTCCCATCGAAGTGCTGCCATCACATCCCGAAGTTCCTGTATTCCATTTCTATAATCAGCTAACTGTTCACCATACAAGGGATGTGAAAATTTCACCTGACATTTC
>JAUNTC010000034.1 GCA_030538915.1 Lachnospiraceae bacterium
CCCGCAAAGCCTTTATTTATGGGCTTTTCCGCGATTTTTCAAGCTACTCAAACTCAATCGTTCCAGGCGGCTTACTTGTAAGATCATACATTACTCTGTTTACGCCCTTCACTTCGTTGATGATTCGGCTCATCACCTTATTCAGTACTTCATAAGGTACTTCTGCTGCTTCTGCAGTCATGAAGTCAATCGTATTCACTGCACGAAGTGCTACCGCATAGTCATAAGTTCTGAAGTCACCCATAACTCCTACGCTACGCATATTCGTAAGTGCTGCAAAATACTGTCCAACCGTCTTGTTCATTCCTGCTTTATCCATCTCTTCACGATAGATTGCATCTGCATCCTGAACAATCTTGACCTTCTCTTCTGTTACTTCTCCGATGATACGGATTCCAAGTCCCGGTCCCGGGAATGGCTGACGGAATACAAGTCTCTCCGGAATACCAAGTTCCAGTCCTGCTTTACGTACTTCGTCTTTGAAAAGGTCACGGAGTGGCTCGATGATTTCTTTGAAATCTACGTACTCCGGAAGTCCTCCTACGTTATGGTGAGATTTGATCACTGCAGACTCTCCGCCAAGACCACTCTCTACAATATCCGGATAAATAGTTCCCTGTACAAGGAAATCTACGGCACCGATCTTCTTAGCCTCTTCCTCAAATACACGGATAAACTCTTCTCCGATAATCTTTCTCTTCTTCTCCGGCTCTGTTTCTCCAGCCAGTTTATCATAAAATCTCTGCTGTGCGTTAACACGGATAAAGTTGAGATCATAAGCGCCTTCCGGTCCAAATACAGCTTCGACTTCATCCCCTTCATTCTTCCTCAAAAGACCGTGATCTACAAATACACATGTCAGCTGATCCCCTACAGCTTTGGAAAGCAGTACTGCCGCTACTGAAGAATCAACTCCTCCAGACAATGCGCATAATACTTTACCGTCACCGACTTTTTCGCGAATCTGTTTTACAGATTCTTCTACAAATGAATCCATTCTCCAGTCACCTGCGCATCCACAGATTCCGAGAACGAAATTGGATAACATCTTTGTTCCTTCTACAGAATGCAGTACTTCCGGATGATACTGGATCGCATATAATCCTCTCTCTACATCCTCTGCAGCTGCTACCGGACAGTTCTCTGTATGTGCTGTTATCTCAAATCCCGGTGCAAGTTTGGAAATATAATCTGTATGGCTCATCCAGCAGATTGTCTTCTCTGACACATCTGTAAAGATCTTAGAATCTTTCTTATCTACTAATACTTCTGTTTTTCCATACTCTTTCACATCGGAAAGTTCTACCTTTCCACCAAGAACGTGCATCATTAACTGTGCACCATAGCAAAGTCCAAGTACTGGGATTCCCATTTCGAATAATTCTCTACTACATGTCGGCGAATCTGGCATATAGCAGCTGTTCGGCCCACCTGTCAAAATGATTCCCTTAGGATTCAATGCTTTGATCTTCTCAAGATCAGTCTTGTATGAATAGATTTCGCAATATACATTGCATTCTCTGACACGTCTTGCAACCAGCTGGTTATACTGACCTCCAAAGTCAATTACAATCACTAACTCTCTCTTCACAAGAATTCCTCCTAGACAGTATTTTAAATCTTCTCTTCCTGCATTCTTTTTACGCAGAACACGTTTAAAGACAACTTCTATTATACTTTACAACACTGCCCTTTGCAAGAGATAACGAAAGCGCAGCTGTAAATTCCTTCAAAATTTTTTTCAAAAAAATAGTCAAAAAAAAATCCCCTGCGTGGTCAGGGAATCTTTCTTACGCGCGAAAGGGAAGTTATTCCCTTATGCAACATATTATTTTACTCTTACAGTAATAATTCTAACTCCGTTATTGTAGTTAGATGATTTTACGTAAACTTTAACTTTGTATGTGCCTTTTTTAGCACCTTTCTTTACGTAAATTCTGCCATTCTTTACGCTGACATATTTAGAGCTTGACTTGAATGTTACTTTACCAGCTTTTTTGTATACTTTGATGCTTGTAGACTGTGTTGCTTTTTTAACTTTAGAAGCACGTACAGTGTAACCTTTTCTGTTCAGTTTTACGCTCTGTGTTGCTTTTTTGATTGTGTAAGTTTTTGTAAACTTCTGTCCTGCATATTTTCCAAGACCTTCAACCTTAACAACATATTTACCTGCATTTTTGTAAGAAGCTTTGCTTACAACTTTGTAATCTACACCGGCTTTCAGTGTTTTCTTTCCATCTTTTATTACAACAGAAGGTTTCTGAGTCTTACCATTGTACACTGTAGATGTCTTCTTCAGTGAGCCTGTGAATGTTGCTTTACTCGGTGAAGCAGAATCTTTAGCAAATGCTGTCATTCCCATCAACATTGTCAGAGTAAAGATGAGAAACAATGTTTTCTTTAATGTCTTCATTGGACTCAACTCCTTTTTTGTTTGACAAATTGCTTTGTTATTTTATAATAAACAGTCCTAACCACGCGAACCTGTTTATCCATTAATTATTTTTCGTTGTTTTCTTCTGCGTGCTGCCCATATCCGTAGCCGTACGCTCCATACTTGCCATACTTGCCGTATTTTCCATACTTCTTAGATTTTACATCTACACGGTTGAGTACGCTACCTAAAATCTTACATCCGGACTGCTCGATCTCGTGTAAAGACTGACGGATCAATGTCTTGGATGTTGCTCCTGCGCGGACAACTAAAACCGCGCCGTCACAGATTGATGCAACTAATGTACTGTCTGCGACACTTCCAAGCGGCGGAGAATCGATGATCACAAATCGATATTCCTCTGCCAATTTATCTAATAATTGTTTAAATCTTGCATCTTCTAAAAGTGGAGACGGATTTTCTAAAAGCTGTGTACATGGAACGGTATAGCCATTTGGTATATTTGTCTTGTACACAACATCCTCATATTCTGCCATTCCAGACAGATAATGATTCAATCCGCTTGTCTCCTCATCGTAATTTACGTCAAATCTTTTTCTGATCAAAGAGTTACGTAAATCTACATCTACGAACACTGTCGGGAAACCTGCCTCGGCGAGCATTTTCCATAAGAATACTGCAACTGTACTTTTCCCTTCGTTTGGAAGGCAACTTGTCAACAGGATCTTTTTTGTATCATTTCCGCAGAACTTGATGTTAATACGCAGGCGGTTCATCGCCTCTTCTACTGCGTATGGAAGTTCCGGAAGATTAAATGTCAGTTCTTTCATTATCTTCGTCCCCTCCTTCTTTTTGCTTTTCGTTCATCGGATTCATTTTCAACAAATAAGTCGCTGTCCGGAATAGATGTCAACGGAACAAGATCGAAATATTTCTCCATATCTTCCGATGTATGAATCGTATCATCCATTAAGTATCCGGCAATCAGTACACCTGCGCACGCGATCAGTCCTAACAATGCTCCCATAACGGTATATTTCCCATAGCTTGGGTTTGCCTTGTGATCTGGCACTTTGGCGTGCTGTGCGAAGTTTGGTGTCATTGCACTCATCGTATCCGGAAGATAATCCATGGCAACTTCTGCCATTGTATCGGCTAAGTCTTTTGCTTTCTGTGGATCTGTGCTTGTCGCCTTGATTTCAAGGATTCGTGTATCATCCGGGTTTGTAAGTGTATATGCTTCTTTTAATTTTTCTGATGTCGTATTAAGATCTAACTTTTTAATTACGCGGTCCAATACCGGGTAGCTGAGCATGAGCTGTTCGTAATCGGACGTCAGGGACGTTCCAAGGTTCAGATCATTTAAATTGACTACCGAATTTTCGGATGTTGTTACAATGTACAACTTGGCTGTTGATTCGTAAGTTGGCTTGATGCAGAAAAATGCAAATGCATTAAAGATAACTGCACCTGCCAGGAAGCAGATAAGAAGGTAATGCCATTTTTCAAATAACATACTGGCCACTTCCAAAAGATCAATTTCCAATTCATCATTTGATTGTTTTTGATTCATGTATTCTCTCTCTCCTTATTTTTGTTCTTTGTAAAATAATTCCAGTTCCGTTTTTTTCAAACTATCTTTGTCCGGCGTAAATGTCTGCCAGCCATCGTCGTCAAATCCTTTTTTTCCCTGGATCGTAAGTTTTGCATCATCGGATAAAGACTCCATCAGCACTGCCATTTTCGAAAACTGCTGTGCCGTAATATCGGTTGTCATGTATTCTTTCAACGCGTTATATACTTTCATCGGGAACTGGTTATCTTCTTTGCATTTCTTGTAGAAAGCTTCTTTAAATGCTTCTTCGTAGACTTTCTGGCGCTGCATACGGTTGTCATTGAGTCCATCGCCTACATTTTTTCGTGCGCGTACGAACGTTTCCGCATCTTCGCCTTTCAATGTGACAGTCTTTCCTTTTATTAAAGTCTTGCTTCCCGGAAATTCATCTGTCACTTTTACAGTCACGCCTCCGACCATATCATTAACTGGCTGTATGGCGCCCATGTTGATCATCGCATACCCATCGATCTTTGCACCTCCAAGTAAAGTAGAAACTGCATCTACGGTATTCTCTGCTCTTTTCTTATGATCTAAGCTCATGGCATGTGCAAGGGAAATCTGTATCTTGCTTGTCGCCAGACATTCGCCTTCATCGGAAAGGCTTTTTACATCTGCCATTGTATTACGGTCGATTGTCAATATTTTTGCTGTGTCTGTGCTGCGATCGCAGACGACAAGTGCAAGCGTATCGCACTGTCCGGTTCCATCATACTTTTTTATTTTCTTAATCTTATCGGAGGAATCAATTCCTGCGATAAGATATGTGGAAACATTTTTCTTCGGAACATACGTCTTTCCTTCATATGTGATCGCATCTTCCTCCTCTACCGAAGTATCTGCAACACCGGTCTTACGGGAATCTGCAAATTTGAACGCTCCGGCAAGTCCGCCTACGATCATAAAGATAAGGATAACTGCAAGAACGCTTTTCCTGCGCAATCGTTTTTTTGCTTCCTGCTCTTCATATATATCTTTCATAAACAGCCTTCTTTCTCTATGCCATCAAACTCTCTATCATTGCCTGTCCACCTGTCGGATACATAACTTCGCATGCCAGCAGACCGACTAATATGATTCCTAATATTACACTGCATACAATGATCTTCTTCTTTGTCATTTTGGTGTGCTCCTTCTTTCTTGTATTCTATATGCTTTTTACCTTAGAACCTCCGCCAGCAGTTCTTCTCCCTGTCGGTCGATTCTTTTCAGCAATTCTCTTCCTGCTTTCTTTTCAAGGACCGCGCGTCCTTCATTCAAATTCGGTACGCGGTGATGTGCACCGTGGCAGTCACTTCCAAGTACGTGTGCTTTTCCTTCTTTGAACAGCTTCACAAGCTGTTTTGTATGAAGCCAGCTGTCAAATGCGTCTGCATTGATCTGCACGGAAACCGGAAGGTCTAAGAGCTCTTTGATCCATCTCTTATTGCCTGGGATTAGTAAAAATCGATCCAGGTGGGCGATCAGAATCTTTAAATTTCGCTCTCTCATCAAATATTCTACTTCTTTTATATATCCGGCGTTCCATACTTCAAATGGCATCTCAAGGAGCATTAAATTTGTCCCTTCGATCGTCAATTTTTCAATATCTCTCGCTTTACTGATTCCATCAAAAAAAGCCACCTCCGCGCCAGCGATAAGCAATGGTTCCGCCTCGTCTGTTGCATTGACAGCATTTCGAAATAAGATCATCGCCTCATCTCGTCTTTTTAAAAATGTATCAATTCTATCTTGTGATGCATAAAAGTGGGGAGTTGCCAGCATGAAATCTACTTCCTGTTGCCTGGCCATCTGATGCATATTTAATGAAGTGTCCAGATTTCTGGCTCCATCGTCTATTCCCGAAAGAATGTGGGAATGAAAATCAATCTTACTCATAACTTTAATCCATTTTTGAAACTCTTATCATCTGCTACTTTGTCAAATGACTACATGACATGATAGCACATTTTTTAACGAACTGCAACTATTCAAAAGCCTCTCTCTTTTTTGTATTTATATTTATACAAAAAAGAAGAATCATCTGTTCGGACGATCCTTCCTCTTATATTCCTGTTGATTAGTTACTTGAGCTGCTTGCTACCTGAATGCAATTATCTGCAAGCCATGCTTTTACTACGTTCTTTAATGCTAACTGTTTCAGCTCTTTCTCTGGGAAAGCCTGTTTCAACGCTTTTACATTTGCTCCATAGCCATATGTATTGGCGATTTCTTTGAGCTTGCTGTTGTACTCTTTCTTGCTGAGCTCGATTTTTTCCTTGTCTGCGATAGCATCAGTTGCCATATTCTGTTTCATTGTATCTTTTACAGCTGATTTTACCTGTTTGTTAAATTCCTTCTCTGTCATACCCATCTGCTGTTTCAGGAATTTCTCATAGTCCATATTGTAAGCTTTTGCATACTGTTTGTACTGGTCGATCCACTGTTTTTCCATACTCTTTCGTTCTTTCTCGTCGTACTTCTTAACAGTTGTGTTCTCCATTACTTTGTTCCATGCAGCTGTCTCTAAAGACTCTGTATAAGTATCTTTTGCCTGTTTCTCAAGCTGTGCTTTTACTTCTTTCTTATACTCTGCAACAGTCTTGGATTTGCTTGATACTTTCTTTACAAATGCATCGTCAAGTGCCGGCAATTTGGACTCTTTGATCGCTTTTACTGTAATTGTAAATGTTACTTTCTTACCCGCAAGATCTTCAGAATAGTTCTCTGGGAATTTTCCTTTCCAGTCAAACTTATCTCCAACCTTATGTCCGATGATACTGTCTTCAAATCCAGCGATAAATGTGTTAGATCCGATCTTTAAGTCCTGATTATCTGCAGAACCGTTCTTGAATTTCTTGCCATTCATCTTACCTACAAAATCAATCGTAACTGTATCATTTTTCTTAACAGCACGGTTTTTGATCTTCTTCGTACTTGCATTGGATTCACGAACAGAGTTGATGTAGCTTTCTACAGACTTGTCTGTGATCTCCTGTGCCTTGCTTACCTGATCCACTTCTACTTCCTTGTACTGTGTGATCTTCACGTTGTCATTTTCAACCCCTTTGCTGCTCTGGCATCCAGACAGCAGAAGTGATGTTGTCATAATTCCTGTTAATAATAATGCAACTTTCTTCTTCATATTCCACCTCTTAAATATATTTGTGTGTTTGCTTCACGCAAACGCATAGCCTCTTTATGTTATACCACATTCTACCTGGTATGCAAACCCCTTTCACATTAATTTCACACAAACAAAGTTTACATGTACTGTCTGAAACTGCCTGTATTTTTTTATAGTACAGGAGACAGGAGACGACAAAATTGTTCTTTGAACCGGATGAACAGCGTTCGTTGCTCATACTGTTCTTTCGTTATGAGTGTACTCTTTGTAATATCATTTTCAAATGCACCCTCTAATCTCCTTGTCGTTCTTGCACTGTAGATTACTGCATTTACTTCAAAATTCAATGCAAAGCTTCGAATATCCATATTGGCAGTTCCCATGCAGGTAACGAGTCCGTCGATGCAAAGACATTTGCTATGTAAAAATCCATTGTCATACGTGTAACAGCGTACCCCTGCCTCTATCATCTCTCCAACATAAGAGTAAGTTGCCCAGTATACAAACGGGTGATCCGGCTTACACGGGATCATTACACGCACATCGATTCCGGATTTTGCCGCAATGATAAGGGCATCCCGGATATCGTCATCTGGAATGAAGTACGGCGTCTGTATGTAAATACTTCTATGTGCCATATGGATAAGCCGCAAGTAATTATTGCGGATCTCCTGACTTTTTGAGTCCGGTCCGCTGGATACGATCTGCACAAGGTCACGTCCGTTGCGGATGTATGTCGGAAGCTCAAACAAATGATCTTCCAGAAAAATATTTTCATGTGCCGCATAGTTCCAGTCAAGGGCAAAACGTACTGCCAGCGAAGTGACTGCTGCCCCTTCGATACAAATATGTGTATCCCGCCAGTAGCCAAATTTCTGATCTTTTCCGAGATACTCCCGGCCAATATTAAATCCGCCTACGAAACCAATTCTTCCGTCTATAACTGCAATCTTTCTGTGATTTCTGTAGTTCACGCGAAGCTGTAATTTTCCTAAAAGCGCCGGGAAAAATTCCGCTGTCTGGATTCCTGCCTTCTCCAGCTTCTGCCAGTCGGAGTTTCGCATTCCACGACAGCCCATGCTGTCAAAAAGAACACGTATCTCCACACCTTGTCTTGCCTTTCGCAAAAGCACTTCTTCTATTTCCTGCCAGAGTTCATCGTTTCTTATTATATAGTACTGCAGATGAATGTAATTTCTTGCGTGGTCCATCTCAGAAAGAAGAGCGTCAAATTTTTCTCTTCCATCTGTGTATACACGAATGTCATTGTTGTCGGTAAGTACTGCTTCTCCTTCATTAAGGTTGTATAAGATCAATCGCTTAAACCGCTCAAGCTCCGGATCGCGCAGTTTTAATTTACGTCGGTAAATAGACTCTTCCTGCCTTCGCACGGCATGCTTGATCTCACCTTCGATCTCTTTCATCTTGAACATCCGGTCTTTGTGGAAATTCTGACCTAATACTAGGTACAAGACAAATCCAAGACCAGGGAGAAAATAAAGCAGAAGAAGCCATGCCCACACTGTCGTAGGATCTCGTCTTTGGAAAAATATGATCAGAATGGAAAATACAAGGTTGATCACAAATAAGTGATTTAAAAGCCACAAGTATCCATCGGCGATCATATGTCCGGCCGTTACTAACATCTCAACACCCCCTCATGAATCTCACTTTCAATATATTTCTCCTAAAAATTCAAATCCCTTGCACTTGTAACAAAAGAATGATACAATGTACTTCGTGAAAAACAGAATTTAGGAGGTTCGCTGTGCGTACATTATCAATTGTATTATTAGTGATCTTAGTCGTTTTAATCGTTGCATGCATCGCATTATATTTCTTTGGAAAGAAAGCACAGAAGAAACAGGCTGAGCAGCAGGAACAGTTAGATGCTGTAAAGCAGACTGTAACTATGCTCATCATCGACAAAGGACGTATCCGACTTAGAGATGCCGGTTTCCCGCCGATGGTTATCGAGAATACACCAAAGTATCTTCGCCGTTCTAAAGTGCCGGTTGTCAAAGCAAAGGTTGGTCCAAAGGTGATGACTCTGATGTGTGATGCTCAGATTTACCCGTTAATCCCTGTAAAAAAAGAAGTAAAAGCTACCGTAAGCGGTATTTACATCACTGGTGTAAGAGGACTTCGTGGTCCATTAGAGACACCAGCGAAGAAAAAGGGATTTTTCGCAAGACTGAGAAACAAGTAAAAACAAAATTATTTTTCAAAAAGGACAGGTCGGTAAAAACCTGTCCTTTTTATTTTGCTTTTACACACATCTTAATCTCGCTGTCAGCAACTTTATCACCGTTTACATCCAGCTCATAACTGATACGGATGTCTATCCGATCTTCGGTTTCTTCTACTTTTAAATCTTTCGTATACACGCCGAGAAGCATCTCGCCGTATGGCGTCTCATACGGTGTCATATGGATCTTTCCATTTTCAAATACCATATGGGTTCCGGAAAGACCACTCTTCAAGATCTCTAGCTGCTCCTGACCGGTTATGCGTATTTTATTTTTAATGCTCCCTGGCATTCCTTCTACCAGTTCTTCATAGATGATGTAATGCTTATTATTCTTCAAATAGTAAGCAGCCGGGGTGATGACTTCGATTGGCTCATTGTCATCCTCTCGACTGGAGTATTCATCGTAATGAAGACCGGATATTGTTAATAATACATCCTTTGTCATCTTACTTCTCTCTTTTTCTACAGTGCAAGCTGTTTTGCAATATCATACTGATACTGTGGGATGCTCTTCTGCATTCCAAGTGCTTCATCGATATCGAAGTCCAGGTACTCGCCGTGCATATATCCTACTACACGGTTTGTCTTTCCTTCTAAAAGAAGATCAACTGCTTTTGATCCCATAATAGAGGCATATACTCTGTCTTTACATGTCGGGCTTCCACCACGCTGCATATGTCCGAGAATAGTTGCTCTTGTCTCCATTCCGGTTGCTTCCTCGATTCTCTTCGCCATGTTCATAGAATCGCCGATACCTTCTGCATTGATGATAATGTAATTCTTCTTGCCACGTTTTCTGCTTTCCTGAATATCCTTAACGATTGCTTCTTCATCATAGTCATGTTCTTCCGGCATAAGGATTTTCTCTGCACCGTTGGCGATACCGCACCAGAGCGCAAGGTATCCGGCATCTCTACCCATAACCTCGATGATCGAACATCTCTCATGTGATGTAGAAGTATCACGTACTTTATCAATTGCTTCCATTGCTGTGTTGACAGCTGTGTCAAATCCGATCGTGTACTCTGTACATGCGATATCAAGATCGATCGTACCTGGAATACCAATTGTGTTGATTCCTAAGTTTGCAAGCTTCTGTGCTCCGGCAAAAGATCCGTCTCCACCGATTACAACAAGTCCGTCAATTCCGTACTTCTTACAGATCGCTGCTGCCTTCTGCTGACCTTCCTCCGTACGCATCTCAGCACATCGTGCAGTCTGAAGGATGGTTCCTCCACGTTCAATTGTATCTGATACGTCTCTGGCGGACAGGTCAATAATTTCCTCGTCCATAAGTCCCTGGTATCCTCTTCTGATACCTCTTACTTTCAAGCCTTTACCTAATGCTGTTCTTACAACTGCACGGATCGCTGCATTCATTCCCGGCGCATCTCCACCACTTGTAAGTACACCAATTGTACGTATAGTTTTACCTGCCATGATTTTCCCTCCATATATATCCTGACTGTTTTTGAATAAAATATTTCTATTCGAGCATCATTTTACATGAATTGTCAAATGTTTTCAATGCTTTTTTCGATTACTTTGACACAACTTTCACCAAGATAGTTTGTCAGTCGGCCTAAAAGCGCTGGTTCCACCTGCACATTTCGATTTCTTCCAAGTCGTTTTACCGCACGTTCTTTTTTGCAGTAAATGACAACTTCATCTCTTCCGTCGGAGCTTCCAATCAGATCATAGAGCATCTGCTCCTGGGCAAGAAATGTTTCTTTATCTTCATATTGAAGCCACAGCTCTTTTCTCGTCTGTGAAAATGGAACGATTGATTCACAGATGAGTTTACTTGACGCGTCATCTTCCTCCGACACACGGCCGCGGATGAATACTTTGTTTTCTTCCTCCAGGTATTCTTTGTATTTTTCATAATCCCTTGGGAATACAACAACTTCCACCGTTCCAAGAAGATCTTCCAGCGTAAGAATCGCCATCGTCTTATTGTTCTTTGTATACTTCACTGCCAGTGTCGAAATGATCCCTCCGATGATCTCTTTTGCACCGTCATGCACTTTTGACATACCGGTTTCTTTGTCAATTTGGAAATCAAGGGTCGTCTTCGATATACTTCTGCGCCATTTTTCTTCATACTCTTCCATCGGATGACCGGTTAAGTATACACCTAATACTTCTTTTTCAAATGCGAGCCTTGTCTCTTTTTCGTACTCTCCAACTGGCGGCAGCGAAATATCAAACTCCGATTTCTGATCCTCGTCCACAAGATCAAATAAAGACATCTGTCCTGTCATGGAATACTTTCGCTCCTGATTGACCTGATCTAAAATCTTGACGTAAATAATCATAAACTGTTTTCTCGTCCCACCAAGTCCGTCAAAAGCGCCGGATTTGATAAAGCTTTCAATTGTTCGCTTATTGACTTCTCTTCCGGAGAGGCGTTCGATAAAATCCTTTAATGTCTTAAATCGGCCTCGTTCATTCCGCTCTGCGACAATTGATTCGATCACCGGGCGTCCAATACTTTTTATCGCTGCCAATCCATAACGGATTTTTCCATTATTTACCGAGAAATGTCCAACACCTTCATTGATGTCCGGCGGAAGGATCTCAATTCCCATCTGCTTGCAGCTATAAATGTATTCTGCAACTTTGGACGGATTGTCGATCACCGATGTCATAAGCGCTGCCATAAATTCCACCGGATAGTAATATTTCAGCCACGCAGTCTGATACGAAACGACTGCGTATGCGGCCGCATGAGATTTGTTAAATGCATATTTTGCAAAATCGATCATCTCATCGTAGATTTTATTTGCCGTTGCCTCACTGATCCCATTGGCGATACAGCCCGGCACACCACCTTCTTTATCTCCGTATACGAATGCCTGCCGTTCTTTCTGCATCACATCGCCTTTTTTCTTAGACATGGCACGCCTTAAAAGGTCGCTTCGTCCAAGTGTAAATCCTGCCAGATCTCGTACAATCTGCATAACCTGCTCCTGGTATACGATACAGCCATACGTCGGCGAAAGGATTGGCTCTAACTGTGGACAGTCATAGGTGATCTGCTCCGGATGGTTCTTTCCTTTAATGTACTGTGGGATGAAATCCATCGGCCCCGGACGGTAAAGAGAAATACCGGCGATAATGTCTTCTAAGTTCTGCGGTTTTAATTCCTTCATGAACCCTTTCATGCCGCCACTTTCCAACTGGAAAATTCCATCGGTCTGTCCGCTTCCGATGTAATCCAAAACCTTTTTGTCATTGTGATCGATCCTGCTAATATCTATCTTTTTACCGGAACTTTTCTCCGCCAGAAGCACCGCATCCTGAATCACAGTAAGTGTACGAAGACCGAGGAAATCCATTTTCAAAAGTCCCAGTTCTTCCAGTGTTGTCATCGTAAACTGTGTCACTAACGAGCCGTCCGATCCTACGGAAAGCGGTACATATTCATCTACCGACTTCTGGCTGATCACCACACCTGCAGCGTGCATGGATGTATGTCTCGGCAAACCTTCCAGACGCATAGACATGTCGATCAGCTCTTTTACCTGTGGGTCGTTGTCGTATGCTTTCTTAAAGTCCGGACTGGACGCTAACGCTTTCTTCAATGTAATATTCAATTCCTTCGGAATTAATTTTGCGATCCCGTCTACAAATGCATAAGGAAGGTCCATTACACGCCCTACATCACGGATCACACCGCGGGCAGCCATTGTACCGAAGGTTACGATCTGTACAACACGCTCCGTGCCATATTTGCGCACAACGTAATCAATCACTTCCTGTCTTCTCTCAAAGCAGAAGTCCACGTCGATATCGGGCATGGATACTCGTTCCGGATTTAAAAATCGCTCAAAGAGAAGCTGATACCGGATCGGATCGATACTTGTAATGCCAAGGCAGTAAGATACAATGCTTCCTGCTGCCGAACCACGTCCCGGACCGACACTGATGCCATGGTCTCTTGCATATTTAATAAAATCCCATACAATGAGGAAATAATCGACGTAACCCATTTTCTTAATGACGCCAAGCTCATATTCGAGACGTTCCCTTACAGATGGATCGTCACTGCCGTATCGCCTTTCCAGTCCTTCGTAGCAAAGTTTATTCAGGTATTCCCAGGAAGTAAATCCATCCGGCACGTCGTATTTTGGGAGTTTTTTCTCACCAAATACAATCTCTACGTTACATCGATCTGCGATCTTCTGGGTATTCTCCAGCGCCTCAATAGCATACGGGAAAAGCCGCTTCATCTCCTCTTCGGACTTAATGTAATACTGACCGCCCTCGTAGCGCATACGGTCTTCATCCGCCAGCTTCTTACCGGTCTGAATACAAAGTAGAATATCATGAGGCTTCACATCATCTGCGTACGTATAATGAATATCATTGGTGGCCACAAGTTCGATGCCCGTCTCCTGAGACATGCGAAGAAGGGACTGGTTGACAAGCCGCTGCTCTTCCATCCCGTGATCTTGCAGCTCCAGGAAGAAATTACCTGCTCCGAAAATGTCTCGATACTTGCAGGCTGCTTTTTTTCCTTCCTCATACATTCCACGTAAAATATTCTTCTGTACTTCTCCGGCAAGGCAGGCACTCAATGCGATAAGCCCTTCGTGATACTTTTCCAGTACTTCATAATCCACCCTTGGCTTATAATAATAGCCTTCTGTAAATCCAAGTGAGACGATCTTCATAAGATTGTGATAACCGACCTGATTTTCCGCCAGAAGCACAAGGTGATAATAGCGGTCATCCCCATTGCCGGTTGCCTCTTTATCAAAACGAGAGCCCGGTGCAACGTACACTTCGCATCCAAGGATTGGCTTAATGCCTGCAGCTTTTGCGGCACGATAAAAATCGATCACGCCAAACATAACACCGTGATCGGTGATGGCTACACTGTCCATCCCCAGTTCCTTTACCCTGGAAACACATTCTTTAATTTTATTCGAACCGTCCAAAAGACTGTATTCTGTATGGACATGCAAGTGCGCAAAACTCATAATACGACCAGACTCCTATTCTTTATTTTTCTATCCGATTCATTATAACATAAGGAACCCGTTTTGGACACGAAAAAAGAAGCAGACTTAAATTGCCTGCTTCCTCGCACTTACTGTTATAAGATTAGCTTTCCATCATAAACTTGATCAATTTCTCTGTATCTTCCGGCTCATAAGCGATGACCTCAAGCTCCGGGATCTCTCCGCCAGAAAAGATATTTGCCATAGAAACGTACTGAGATAATTTTGATTTGAGGTTCAGTCTGTCACCCTCTCCTGTTACTAACTCTACTCTTCCTTTACACTCGTCGATTGTATTAAAAAATTCGTCAATGTTTGTAATATTCTTTACTTTCATAGCTTTGTGCTCCTTCCACTTTTTTCGCTTATTTCTTTACTTCTCTTTACAATTTTAATTATAACCTGTTTTGCAATAATTTCAACTGTCTATTTTTTCACAAGCTCAATTCCACTTTCCTTAATTTGTATCTTATGCTCTTTAAACAATCTTCCAACCGCTCTTTTGAATGCATTTTTACTAATTCCGAATGTTTCTTTAATGAGTTCTGGGGCTGATTTGTCAGTAAATGGGATACTTCCGCCATTTTTTTCTACATAGTTAAGGATCATTATCGCATCTTCGTCCATCTGTTCAAATGCTTTTTTGCGGATGCTTAAGTCCATTTTTCCATCTTCGTGCACTTTTGTTACGCGGCATTCTACTTCCATACCGACTTTCAGTTTCCCGTTTGTCTCTCTCTTCGGGATCAGCGCAGAATATTTATCATCAACTGCAACGAATGCTCCGAAGTTATCACTGATCTCGTAAATGCGCCCTTTCACCTGTGCATCCTTCTCATACGGCGCGCCTTTCTGAAGCTTGTCATACACTTTCATTGTAGCGCAAAGTCTTCCACTCTTATCTACATAAAGCGAAACAAGCACTTTGTCGCCTTTTGACACTTTTGCTGTCTGCTCACGGAATGGAAGCAGAAGGTCTTTTTCAAGTCCCCAGTCAAGAAATGCTCCGATTCTTGCAGTGTCTGCAACTTCCAACGCTTTCACTTCCCCGAGCATAAGCTTCGGTGTACGTGTTGTAGCAATGATACGATCTGAAGAATCTTTATATAAAAATACTTCGATCGGATCGCCGACTTCTATTCCTGACGGCACTTCTTTCTTTGGAAGCAATACTTTCTCGTCGTTGGTTCCAAGATAGACACCAAAATCAACGATCTTTACTACCATCAGGTTTCTCTTTTTCCCTAATTCATTTTGTAAATTCATCTTTTTCTCCTGTTAACTAAACTCCACGGTTGCAAAAATCTGATCTTCTTCTCCACAAAGTTCTACTACCGTTCTATTTTCCTCTATCGCAACCTTCGGCACGATCATATCTCCGTACACTGCGGAATTTTTATACTCTACACGAACCTGGCGGATCGCATCGATGTATTCCACATATTCCATCGCCATCTGTACATACTGGCAATTATTTACATGCTCGTTTGTATCGATATGATACTTGCGTACTGCAAATGGCTCTTGTTTCTTTGCGCTCTCGGGAAGCTTTACTTTTCTCGGCTGATAGTCCATCTCAAGTGGCTCGCCCTGTCCATAAGCGTCCACTTCTTCTTTGGACGGAAGTATCGGTCTTCCCTTCTCCGTATCCATGTAAGCCCAGACGGAATTGGCGTATGCTAACTTCTTTCCGTCAAAATCGGTCATGCAGAAGTTACGGTTTGCCAACATTTTCTTAAACTCCGTCGCCCATGTTGCCACATGGATCTCCTGTGCAAGGCGTGGATACTCCTCCACTACAACCTGCCAGTAAGTTAGGATCCATGCCCTTTTATGTTCTTTAAAATAGTCCACTCCAACGCCCAGACTCTCAGACTGGAATGTACTGCAATCCTGAAAATAATTGATAATTCCCGGCAATGTGATCCGACCGGTGTGGTCCACCTCACTGAAGCGCACTCTGCTGTCAAATGTATACTGATTGTCCTTACGCACCTGCCTGCTATCTCCTTTCCATCTTAGACGTTTTTTGTATGGATAACGTCGATCACTGTAGCAACCTGGTTGTCAATATGCTGACACATAATACGGGTCGCCTCTTCTTTGTTTCTATTGGAAATATTATGGATCAGCGCTTCATGCTCAGCGATAAGCTGATCGTGGGCCTCTTCATTTTTCAAATATTCCACACGGTAGCGGTACATCTGCTCCCGCAGGTTATTAAGAAGTAAAATAAGTTTCTGGTTGTCCGTTGCCATATAGATAATATCGTGGAACTCTACATCTGCCTCAGCGATCTTTGTCACATCCTGATCCTGCAGCGTCTCTTTAAAACGAACTGCCGCACGTCTCAGTTTCTCAATCTCTTCCTCTGTGATCTTCTCGCATGCCAGCTGTACGGAAAGTTCTTCCAGTGCTTTTCTTACTTCCAGTACATCGCGAAGGCTTTTCTCTGTAATATCTGCAACTTCTGCTCCTTTTCTCGGAACCATATGTACTAAACCTTCCAGCTCTAACTTTCTAAGTGCTTCGCGGATTGGTGTACGGCTCACGCCCAGCTTATTTGCAAGCTGGATCTCCATCAAGCGCTCTCCCGGCTTGAGTTCTCCGCGTAAAATAGCCTGTCTTAAGGTATTAAACACAACATCTCGCAGGGGCAGATATTCATTCATTGTCACATTAAAATTTGCTTCTTTCATCATTTCCTCCTTGCATTGTGTATGTTTGTCACATAAACTTGTCTCGTCAATTTTTCTTCCCGTATTTTTGCCGCAGCCTTCTTCGCAGCTGACTTTTCTTCAAAGAGTCCGAATACGGTCGGCCCGCTGCCGCTCATCATGGCATTAAGGGCACCTTCTTTGATCATTGTCTCCTTGATCTTATCGATGACCGGATAAGCGTCTACCGTCACTCGCTCCAGCACATTTCCCATGCTGTGGGCAATTTTTTTCAGATCCTGCTTTTCAAGACCTTCCAAAATGCCATCAATATCCGGGTGATTTTCAATCTCGTGAGAGTCCAATTTCTCATATACCATCTTCGTAGATACGCTTACTGTCGGTTTGGCGATGAGCACATAGCACTTCGGCATCGGTGAAAGAGGGGTTAATATCTCTCCAATTCCTTCTGCCAGCACCGTTCCGCGCATAATGCAGTACGGCACATCCGCACCTAGCTTCACACCGCGCTCCATCAGTTCCTTCTGCGTAAGTCCAAGAGAAAACATCCGGTTGATCCCAAAAAGAACTGCTGCCGCATTGGAGCTTCCTCCTGCCATACCTGCCGCTACCGGAATGTGCTTTTCCAGTTGGATCGATACGCCTTCTTCGATGTGAAATTCATCCATCAGCATCTTTGCAGCCTGATAAGCCAGATTATTCTCATTGACCGGCAAATAATAGAGATTCGTCTCCAGTTCGATTCCCGGTGTCTTTTTCTTCTTTATAATAATGCGATCATAAAGATATACGGTCTGCATTACCATACGCACGTCATGATAACCATTCTCTCTTCGTCCGAGCACATCCAGACCAAGATTAATTTTTCCAAGTGCTTTTAATTCTAATCTGTCCATCCTTCGTTCTCCTTGTATTTTTACCTTGTACTTTTTTTGCGTACCTTGTATCTTGTATACAATTAAATACAGTATACTTAAATTTTACGCAGAAATCAATCTTTTTCTCTTCATTCCTGCACAGAATTCGACTATGAAAATAATTGATTTTGTTGTATACTTATATAATTAAGTCGGTCGACTATACTTAAACGAAAAGAAGGTGTTTTTACTATTATGAAACATTTCAAACGACAGGCAGGTGTCCTTTTGCACCCAACCTCTCTGCCTTCTGCTTACGGGATTGGGGATCTCGGGCAAACGGCATATCGTTTTGTTGATTTCCTGGAAGCTGCAGGCCAGCGTCTCTGGCAGATCCTTCCACTTACCCATACCGGTTTCGGAGATTCTCCGTACCAGAGCTTCTCTGCATTTGCAGGGCAGCCGCTTCTTATCAGTCCGGATCATTTAAAAGAGCTTGGACTTTTATTTGACCACGAGCTTACCGATGCGCCGGCTGGGGAACCGGGCAAAGTAGATTACGGAGCGGTGATTCCTTGGAAACACAGTATTTTCCGTCTTGCGTGCAATCGCTTTTTCGAAAGAGACGCACAGGATCCACTGCGACAGGAATTTGCGCAATTTTGCCAGGAGGAAGCTTTCTGGCTGGAAGACTACGCCCTCTTTCTTGCATGTAAGGATGCCAATGACGGCAGAAGCTGGTTGGAATGGCCGGATATGTACCGTAGCCCTTCCCCGGAATACAAGGAAGAATTAAAGCAGATTTTAAGTAACGAAGCTGCCTACTATAAGTTCCTGCAATTTATTTTCTTTAACGAATGGAAAAAGCTGAAAGCATATGCCAATGGAAAAGGTATTTCGATCATCGGTGACATCCCGATCTTCGTATCTATGGACAGCGCCGATGTGTGGGCGAATAAGCATTTATTCCAGTTAGATGAGAAAGGCTATCCGCTTTCTGTGGCCGGAGTTCCACCGGATTATTTTTCTGCAACCGGACAGCTCTGGGGCAATCCGCTCTATGCATGGGATGCCCATAAGGAGAGTCAGTTTGCATGGTGGATTTCCCGTATTCAGACACAGCTTAAGAATATCGACATTCTCCGCATTGACCATTTCCGTGGTTTCGATGCATGCTGGAGTATCCCTTATGGTGAGGAGACTGCGATCAACGGTCAGTGGATGAAAACGCCGGGAATGGAACTATTCCAGGCCATCAGTGAAGCGCTTGGTGATGACCTTCCGATCATCGCAGAAGATCTTGGCATCATTACAGACGAAGTCAACGCACTCCGCGAGCACTTCGGATTCCCGGGCATGAAAGTATTGCAGTTTGCTTTTGACTCTACTGAAGAAAATGCTTATCTTCCGCATCGCTTTCAATCTCCGGTCTGCGTTTGCTACAGCGGAACACATGACAATGCCACAACCCTTTCCTGGTATAAGACATTGCCGGAGCACTGCCGCAAAAAGGTCTGTGCTTACACCGGCACAACAGATGAGAAGGAGATTGGCTACGGTCTTATAAAAACCGCACTTTCCAGCATTGCAGCCTTTGCCATCTATCCGCTTCAGGATCTTTTATACTGCGGAGACGAAGGACGCATGAACACACCGGGAAAAGCAGATGGAAACTGGAGCTGGCGCTTTGCCATGGAAGATCTGAAGGAAGAATATGCAACAGCCCTTCGGGAACTTACATTTTTGTACGGGCGTTTTGAATAAAATCTATGAAAGGATATACATATGATTCGATTTATATTAGTAGCTATCACTTTATTTTTATATCTGATCCTCGGAATCCCGGTGTTGGGTGTCGAATGGATCATCAGCAAATTTAATAAAGAAGCATCGGATTACCAGTGTCTTCGCATGGTGCAGGCAGCATTTCGCTTTATGCTGAAAATCGCCGGCACCGAGATCACAGTAATCGGAGAGGAGAAAATCCCGGATGAGCCGGTACTTTTCATCGGCAACCACAGAAGTTATTTTGATATTCTCCTCACCTACTCCCGATGCAAACGCCGCACCGGATATGTAGCCAAGAAAGAGATGTTAAGCTACCCGCTGCTTCGCAACTGGATGAAGCGCCTCTACTGTCTCTTCTTAGACCGCGATAATCCGAAGGAAGGATTAAAGACAATCCTTCAGGCGATTGCATACGTAAAGAATGGCATCTCCATCTGCATTTTCCCGGAAGGGACAAGAAATACGGGCG
>JAUNTC010000035.1 GCA_030538915.1 Lachnospiraceae bacterium
ATCGTTGTAATATTCCTGTTTTGCATAATTGATTCATCTACTTTTTCGCGAAAATAGATTTCGGAAAGTATCAGCGAAAGTACCTGAGATATATAAATAAAATTTCCCAATGTATAATTTCGTTCTAATACGCGAAACAACACATCAAATAAGGTGATAATCCGATTCTCAGCATGGACGGAATTCATCCGAATGATCTGACATTTATCCAACGGATAATATCCTGTATTCTCACCTTTGAAGTGCACCCAGAATATGCTCCACGGATTCTTGTCACTTGCATAATATTTGTGCTTTTGATTTTTCGGAATGCAGAAAACTTCCTGCCGGTGAAGATGATATTTTTTATTGCCGACGTGAATATACCCCTCTCCTTCTGTACAATAAATAAGAATATATTCCTCTGTCCCTTCTTCCCTCTCTCGGTAATGATGATAGGCATTCGGGAAAAAGCCGATATCTGTCAGATACATTGCTTTCACAAGTGGATGGCGCAGATATTCTTTGAAGGATTCTGTCGGTATTATGAAATATTGTTCATCTTTAAACCCATCCTTTTTTTGTTTTTCTTCTATATATGCTTCACATTCCTCCATTTTCACAGCCGTCCCTCCTGTTCTTTCTACAGCAATCTCTCATTTCTCTTAACATAGCAATTTTGTAGAATATTGTCCATCTTTTTAAAATATATGATATTCTGCCTTTTTCTTTTTCATGCTATCTTTAATGCATATCTAAGAAACGTATATTTTTTGCTGTCACAGCATATTCATCAATTTTCAAAAAAGGAGAACATATTATGAACGAGAATGTACATGTATGGGAAGAAAATATTGTAATTCCAACCTATAAAGTTTATCCACCTGAAAAAGGACCTCTCTTTATTGAGAATCGTGCCTACCAGGGAAGTTCCGGCAAAGTCTATCCACTGCCGGTCACAGAAAAAATATCGGATACGAAAGAAGACGTTACTTATCGTGCTATTTATCTGGAAAACGATTACCTGAAGGTGATGGTTCTTCCGGAACTTGGCGGTCGTATCCAGCGCGCCTTTGACAAAACAAACGGCTACGATTTTGTCTATTACAATCATGTGATCAAACCGGCACTGGTAGGCCTGACCGGTCCATGGATCTCCGGAGGCATTGAATTTAACTGGCCACAGCATCACAGACCGAGTACGTACAGTCCGGTTGATTATTATTACCAGGAAAGAGCGGATGGATCGGCCACCGTATATGTCAGCGAAATCGACAAAATGTACGGCACAAAAGGTATGGGCGCCTTCACGCTTTATCCAGACAAAGCTTATATCGAAATCAAAGGCCAGCTTTTTAATAATACAGATACTCCGCAGACATTTCTCTGGTGGGCAAACCCTGCCGTTCCAGTAAACGACAATACGTATTCTGTTTTTCCACCGGACGTACATGCCGTTATGGATCATGGAAAACGTGCTGTCTCCACATTTCCAATTGCAACAGGGGAGTACTACAAATATGATTACTCTGCCGGCATTGATATTTCTATGTACAGAAATATTAAAGTGCCAACTTCTTACATGGCAGCACATTCTGATTTTGACTTTATCGGAAATTACGACGAAGGGCGTAAAGCCGGACTGCTCCATGTAGCAGATCATCATATCTCACCTGGCAAAAAACAGTGGACATGGGGAAATGCGGATTTCGGACGCACATGGGATCGCAATCTTACAGATGAAGATGGTCCGTATATTGAATTGATGACGGGCGTGTTTGCAGACAATCAGCCGGATTTTACATGGCTGAAGCCTTATGAAGAAAAAACTTTTACACAATACTTCATGCCTTATAAACAAGTTGGACGTGTCAAAAATGCTACGAAAGATGCGATTGTAAACTTCGAAATTGAAAATTCTGTTGCCACTTTGCTTTTATACACTTCTGGCTCTTATAAAAACCTTACGCTGACTGTCGAAAAAGATGGCACTATTATTTACAGCAAGACCTTCGACTGCTCTCCACTGAAAGCTTTTTCTGATACCTTTGGCACAGACTTATCTTCTACCGTCGGATGTACCGTAAAAGCAGTTACCGAAAATGGATATACGCTCGTCTCTTACACTGGTGTAGAAGAAAAAATCGAAAAGATTCCAGATCCTGCAACACCACTCTGTGCGCCTGAAGAATTGAAATCTACAGAGGAACTTTACCTGGCTGCTCAGCATTTGGAACAATATCGACATGCAACCCGTGAACCGGCTGACTATTACGAAGAAGGCCTTCGCCGTGACCCAAGCGACATTCGCCTGAACGATGGATACGGCATGCTGCTTATGAAGCGTGGTGATTTTACAGCTGCTAAAAAACATTTTGAAAAAGCAATTGAAAAACAGACATGGAAAAATCCCAATCCTTACAACGGAGAATGCTATTTTCATCTTGGTCTTGCACAGTACTATCTCGGAAATGAGGAGTACGCCTACGATGCATTTTACAAATCCACTTGGAGTCACGAGACACTAAGTGCTGGATTTTACTGGCTGGCACTGCTTGCATGCAAAAGGAAAGAATATGAGTCGGCACTTTCATTTGCTGAGCAATCTATGATCTGTGGCTGGCATAATATGAAAGTACGTGCTTTAAAAACTGCTATTTTACGGAAACTGGGTCGCTGCAACATATCATTTCTTTCAGAAAGTCTGTCTATCGATCCGTTGTCACAAAGCTGTTTATATGAAAAAGCACTCTCAGAAGACAGCTTAAACAACTGGGTTGCAACTATGCGAAAAGAAGCCCACAACTATCTGGAAGTTGCGCTCGACTATATAAAAGCCGGGTTTTATGAGGATGCCTGCGCGATTTTAAATGCAACTCCTGAGAAATCTCCATTGACCTGGTATTACATGGGCTATGCTTACAGTAAAGCCAAAGATACAAAAGCAGCTTTAAAAGCTTATCAGACTGCTGAATTGACAGATCCGGATTACTGCTTCCCTAATAAGATGGAAGAAGTGATTATATTAAATACTGCGATCAACGCATTGGAGCATGCTTCCTATGCACATTATTATCTTGGCTGCCTGCTTTATGACAAAAAACAATATAGAAAGGCAATTAATGAATGGAAAATAAGCATTTCGCAAAACAACAACTATGCTTTTGCTTATCGAAATCTGGCAATTGCTTATTATAACAAATGTAAAGAACCGAAAAAAGCGTTAGAATATATGCGAAAGGCGTTCGAGCTTGATTCTTCTTATCCAAGACTTCTTTTGGAATATGACCAGTTATGTGCCAAGAACAATGTTGCTTTAGAAGATCGTCTGGCACTGTTGGAAAAACATCCGGACCTGATCAGAGAACGTGATGTTTTATACCTGGAATACATCATACTTCTCAATGAAACCAAACAGTATGACAAAGCACTTCATGCTTTAAAAGATCACACCTTCCATCCATGGGAAGGCGGTGAAGGAAAAGTAAGTGGACAGTACCGCTATGCACTGACGCACAAAGCACTTACGCTCATGAACGACGGCAAATACAAAGAGGCAATCCGACTGCTTACGGATACATTTACTTATCCGGACAACCTGGGCGAAGGAAAGCTTCCAAATGTACTGGATAACATTGCAGAATACTACATCGGTTGTTGCTATAGTGCCCTTAGTGCCCCTGAAAAAGCTACCCTTTGGTGGGAGAAAGCATCTGCCGGATTGGACGAACCATCGGTAGCACTTTACTACAATGATCAGCCGTCTGACACGATTTTCTATCAGGGACTTGCAAATGCCGCTCTTGGCAACACTCAGAAAGCAGCCAAATGCTATCATCAATTGAAAGCTTTCGGTGAAAAGCATCTCTTTGATGAAGTCTCCTATGATTACTTCGCTGTGTCCCTTCCGGAACTGGAAGTATTTCCAAGCGACATCCAGCTTCGCAATACGATTGACTGCAACTATTTGATTGCACTGAGCGAAATCGGTCTTGGCAATTATGAAAAAGCCCGCACCGGTTTGAACGAAGTACTGAAACTTCAAAGCAATCACCAAGGTGCACTCTCACATTTACTTTATCTTGAAAACATGGAATAAGTAACTACCCAAAAAAGAGCAATCCTGCTTCCACCTTTCGGCTGGATACGGGTTTGCTCCTTCTTATATTACACTTATATAGCTCTACAGTTTTTTAATCTCGATCTGTGGGAGGATTCGCTCCATATCTTCCTTCACGAAAAATCCCGTCTCTTCTCGCAACGCCGCAGATGCGGAAATCGCGCTGGCAAGCTTCAATGTCTCTTCCACACTTAGTCCTTTCTCAAAACCAAGCGCAAAACCTGCGATCATGGAATCACCACAGCCTACGGTGTTGACTGCATCGATTTTTGGAACGATTGCCTGGTAGACGCCATCCTCACAGATGAGAAGGGAACCATCTGCACCAAGAGAGATCACTACAATCTCGATTCCGGATGCGTGAATCTTCTTGCCGGCTTCAATAAGTTCCTCTCTGCTGTCGCAGTGACTTCCTGTCAGCATACGGATCTCGTCGATGTTCGGCTTCACCATCGTCGGCTTCGCCTCGATCCCCATTTCCAGAAGCTTTCCGCTTGTATCAAGAATCACTTTCTTGCCGGCTTCTTTTACAATGGAAACAAGTCTCTGATAGGCCGTACCGTCTAAGCCTTTCGGCACACTTCCTGACATCGCTACTACATCCGCTTCTGGTACTAATGTTTTGAATTTTTCACAGAATCCTTCGAAATCTTCTTTTGACACCGTAAATCCAGGCTCTAAAAATTCTGTCTGTACATGATTTTTCTCATCCCAGATATTGATACAGGAACGGCTTTCAGCATCCATATGATAAAATTCACTCTTAATACCAAATGGTTTCAGAGAATCTACAATATAATTTCCTGCATGCCCACCTGCGAATCCGGTTGCAACTACTTCTGCTCCTGCGATAGATGCCGGTTTGGACACGTTCAGTCCTTTTCCGCCCGGTGTGTAAGTACACTCCGCCACACGGTTTACTTCGCCTACCTGAAATTCTTTTACTACATATCTTTTATCAATCGCTGCATTCAACGTAACGGTTAATATCATCGCACTCTGCCTCCTATGCTTCGCTATCGATCAGAATCTTACCTTTTACGAGTCCTCTTGTCTTGAACATTTCAAATGCACTCGCAATCTCGCTGAGCGGGATTTTCTTGAAAATAAAGGAGTCATCGAATTTCAGATCTCCTGTCTTAAAATAATGTGCAACCAGTTCCCACTCGTGTCCCGGGAAAGGTGCGCTGTAGGACATCCATGATCCGGTCAGAATAAATTCTTTACGGTTTAAGTTCTCCCACTCTTTTACAGAGAAGGTCATCTCTTTTGTCGGAGTGCCGACGCAGCACACCTGCGCTTTATTTGCAGCCAATTCAAATGCCATCTTGATCGTGATTGTATTTCCTGCTGTCTCGTATACATAATCAAATCCTTTGCCACCTGTCAGTGCCATCGCTTTGTCCATGAAGCCTTCTTCCAGTGTGTTAATTCCGGCAGTTGCTCCGAGACGTTTTCCTAATTCCAGACGCTCATCTGCAATATCAAATACAACGACTTCTTTTGCACCAAAGATTTTCGCCCACTGCATAACGAACATTCCGATCGTTCCGCCTCCTAAGATAGCTACCGTCTTTCCGCCTTTAAAATTTACTCTCTCTAATCCATGAAGTGCAACTGTTGCAGGCTCAAAAAATGCACCTTGCTCGAAGCTTACGCTGTCTTCGAATTTTACTGCATTTTTCTCCGGCACAACTACATACTCTGCAAAGCTTCCGAATTCTCTGGAACCGATAAAGCTATAATGTTTGCAGAGGGAATAATTTCCTTTCTGACAGTCTTCACATTCCATGCATGGTACGAGCGGCACACCTGCCACACGATCTCCGGCCTTTACAGATGTAACGCCTTCTCCTACTTCTTCTACTGTACCGGAAAATTCATGTCCAAGTACGTTCGGGAAGAAATGGCATGCATCACCATTTACTCGTGGAATATCAGAACCACAGATTCCGGTATATTTTACTTTGATAAGTACCTGACCTTTTTTCGGTACTGGTTTTTCGATTTCTTCATATCTGATATCTTCTCTTGCGTGTACAACTCCTGCTTTCACTTTATCTTCCTCCTGTTTTCTTCATCGTATCTTTCAGATCTTCATAGATTTGCAGATACGTCTCATAGTTTTTCTGGTAAATTGCATGTTTTTCCATGTCAGGCTCGTGATGGCGAGTCTTTTTAACTGTAAGGGCTACTGCCTCTTCAAAATCTTTATACATTCCGATGCCGACACCTGCAAGCATAACTGCTCCCAGTGTTGTTGCTGTGTCGGATGACGGTACTGTGATCGGTTTTCCTGTCACATCACATTTGATCTGTGTCCATAATAGAGAATTTGCAGATCCACCCATTGCAAGCAGTTCTTCTACTTTCGCTCCGGTCTGCTCTCCAATGTCCAGATTGTGCTTTAACGAAAATGCCACTCCTTCCATGGCCGCACGGATCAGATGCCCTTTCGTTTTACTGAAATCCAACCCGTAATAAACACCTTTTGCATTCGGATCCCAGATTGGCGAACGCTCTCCGGACATATACGGAAGGAAAATAAGTCCGTCACTTCCTGCCGGTACCTTCTCTGCCAGATCATTAAACTGAACAAGGGAAGATTTTCCACATTCTTTTGCAATACTTCTCTCGTAATCACCAAGTTCCTTCTCGATCCAGCGCATAACTCCACCGCCACCGACAGTTCCGCCCTGTAAGATCCACTGGTTTGGAACTGCATGATAGCTTAAGATCAGTCTCGGATCTGCCGCATATTCTTCCAGGCAGATGCTCATTCCTCCCGCCTGTCCGCCCTGCTCCTGTGTCTCTCCCGGATGGATCACGCCGGAACCAAGAGTTCCGCATGCCGCATCCAATGCTCCGGCAACAACCGGTGTGCCTTCTAAAAGTCCGGTCTCCTCCGCCGCTTTCGCACTGACACCACCGACTACGTCGGAACATTCGTAAATGTCAGATAGAAAGCTTTCCGGAATTCCAAGCTTCTTACACATATCCATATCCCATGTGCCGGTTCTCATATCGAAGCAATGAAGACCGTATCCCTGGGATTTATCCTGGGAACAGATCCCGGTAAAACGATATACGATAAATGCATTTGACTGCAGGATCTTATATGTATTTGCATACACTTCCGGTAAATTTTCTTTATACCAGAGAATCTTTGCCGTCGAATAGGATGGCTGCATAGAATTTCCTGCCACATTGAAAATGTTGTCCTTACCGATCTCTTCGTTTAACCGGTCGCAGATCGACTGGGCCCTTGTATCCATCCAGATTGGTGTGTTCGCCAACACATTTCCGTCTTTATCGATCGGGATCGCAGACCAGCTCTGTCCATCCACTCCGATTCCTTTGATCTCTTCCGGCTTTATATTTCCTTCTGCCAGCACATCTTTGATCGCACTGCAGACTGCACTCCACCATTCGTCCGGATCCTGTTCAGCCCATCCCGGATTTGGATAATATACCTGATAATCACCATTTCCGCTGGCGATCACTTCGCCTTCTTTATTGAATACCGCAACTTTACAGGCGCTTGTCCCGATATCCACTCCTAATAATAATTCCCGCATAGGAACCTCCTTTTCGCATTCTTCTGTGATAAGGAATTACTCCGCTTTCCCGTCACATCCGCACACTTTCATACGGTTTTTAACAAGTTCTTTGACTGCTGCCATACCAACTCTTCCGTATGCTTTCGGATCAAACGCTTCCGGCTGTTCTACATATAATTTCTTGCATGCATCAGTATATGCAACTCGAAGCTCTGTTGCGAAATTTACTTTTGAAATTCCACGGCTTACGCAATCTGCAACATCCTCGTCACTGATTCCAGATGCTCCGTGAAGCACGAGCGGAATGGACACTACTTCGGCGATCTCAGAAAGACGCTCTTTATCAAGTACCGGAGTTCCAACATAGAATCCGTGTGCAGTTCCGATAGCGATTGCCAAAGAATCTACACCTGTCTTTTCTACAAATTCTACTGCCTCGTTTACATCTGTATTCGTATCCGCGTCTGCAACAAGATCGTCTTCTTTTCCTCCGACTTTTCCAAGCTCTGCCTCTACAGGGATTCCTCTTTCGTGAGCCATCTCTACTACTTTTTTGGATACTTCAATATTCTTTTTAAAATCTTCTTTGGATCCATCGATCATAACGGATGTATATCCATTGTCGATACACTCCTTCGCAAGCTCATAACTGCTGCCGTGATCTAAATGCATACATACCGGTACGCTGGCATTTAAAGCTTCTGCTCTGACCATTGCTGCATAAGTTGCGCTTGAGCCGTATTTAACAGTAGAAGGGGTTGTCTGGATCATAACCGGAGCCTTTACTTCTTCTGCTGCCGCGATGATCGCTTTTACCATCTCCATGTTTTCTGCGTTAAATGCTCCTACTGCGTATCCTTCTTTTCTTGCCTTTGTTAACATTTCTTTTGAAGTAACTAATGCCATTTTCTTCATCCTCCTGATATTTTCTTAAGTAGTTTATTGTGTTCATATATTATATAGAAGATCACCTTCTACTTTTCCGGGTACATGCACCGAATGCCTTTTCCCTCACAGGCCTTCAGCACGGATTTTTGTGGTTTGCGATCGGTAATGATAAGATCCACTTCTTCTGTATCCATGACTTTGGCAAATGCAGATTTTCCAAATTTTGTCGAATCGATCGCCATGATCTTCGTCTGTCCGCGCTCTACCATCGCCCGCTTTGTCTTTGCAAATTCATCTCCGGTATCATAAAAGCCATCTTCCGGGTCAAATGCTTTGCACGATACGATTGCTTTCTCAACTTTGTATTCTCTTACCGCCGCGATCGTTGCCACACCGACGGTTGCTAAAAATCCTTCTTTTAAATTTCCTCCAAGTGAGATCACATTCCAATCTGTCCGATCGGATACTTCAATCAGAACTTCTATCGAATTTGTGATGACTGTAAGATTCTTCTTATTCTTAAGTGCCTTTGCAATATATACTGCCGTAGTGCTCGCATCCAGCAAAATGTGTTCTCCATCTTCCACCATACCTGCAATCATCTCTGCAATCTTCTGCTTGCCTGATGCATTGCTCTTCTTTCGCACATTGAACGGCATCTCCATATTGTTATTCTCATTGATCACTGCGCCGCCGTAGCTTTTGATACACAATCCTTCCTTTTCCAATCGTTCCAGATCTCGTCGTATCGTCTCTTCGGACACCTTGTAGAGCTGGCTTAATTCACTTACAACAACTCTCTTGTCTTCCTGCAGTTTTTCTAATATGCCGTTTCTTCTTTCAATTGCGATCAAATCTTACGCCTCCTTCCATCTCACTTATAAATAGAATTTATCGATTTTACTTTGTTTTTTTTGGTTTTATTTTGTTTCCTGTTGTTTTCACCTTGATAGTACTAAAAAACCCACACAATGTCAATACAATTGTGTGGGTTTCTGTGTAATTTTTTACTTTTTACTTGTTCCGTGCGATTATGCTTATGCCTGTGCGTCTGGATTTACCTGGATCACAGCTTTTACAATATCTGCTTTGTTATTCACACTGTAGTCCATCGCCTTCTGTGCTTCATCCAATGAGAAGATATCTGTAACGATTCCCTTCAGATTTACTTTACCGGAAGCAACTGCATCGATTGCCAGTGGGTAAATATGACGATAGCGGAATACTGTCTTGAATGTCAGCTCTTTATCTAATGCAAGACTCATCGGAAGTGTAAGTTCTCCCGTCTTGCTGTATCCTACAAGTACAACTGTAGAACCTTTTCTTGCAATATGGATAGCCTGACTTGTTGTAATCTGTGTACCTGCTGTCTCAACAACAAGATCCACTCCTCTGCCATCTGTCAACTCATTAACTTTTGCGATCACGTCTTCCTTCGCTCCGTTAATAACGCCTGTAGCACCAAGCTCCATTGCCTTATCCAAACGCTTGTCCATAATATCAACAACGTATACTTCTGATACACCTCTTGCTTTTAAAGCCATCATAGATACAAGACCGATACATCCTGCACCCATAACAACTGCTTTCTGTCCAAGGTGTGCATCACCCTGAATTGCTGCGTGGAATCCAACAGCCAATGGTTCGATCAATGCACCCTCTAATGTACTTACATTTTCCGGAAGTTTGAAGCAAAGTCCTGCCTCATGTGCTACATACTCCTGGAATACTCCGTCAACCGGTGGCGTTGCGAAAAAAATAACATCCGGACAAAGGTTGTATTTTCCTTCTTTACAGAATTCGCAATGTCCACATGTTTTTCCTGGTTCCAGTGCAACTCTGTCACCAACTTTCAAGTGTGTAACATCTTCTCCAACTTCTACTACGACACCGCCCGGCTCATGTCCAAGTACAAACGGCGGTTCAACAACATAATCTCCGATTGCTCCTGTCTCATAATAGTGAAGATCAGAACCGCAGATCCCTACGTAATCTAATTTTACTAATACTTCGTCTGCCTTAGGTGTTGGGATATCACGTTCCTCAAATCCCATTTTTCCAATTCCGTTCATTACTGCAACTTTCATTTTTCCATCCATGAAACCGTTCCTCCTAGACTTTATTAAGCATTTTAATAATGTACTTATATTATCATCTACATAGGGGTGAATGTCAAGTTAAAATTGCGATTCTTTTCGTCTTCCTTTGATCTGATTGCTCTGTGCTTTCCAGTTACTTCCAAGCTTTGACTGAGCTTCTAATCTCTCGTAAATTTTACGTGCAGACTGCTGCAGATCCTGTACGCATATCGTCACCGGATATCGATCCGAACCATCAAAATCATCGATCGTGCACAATGTATATCGATTTCCCGCATTCTCTCTACCCCACAGAAGCTCTGCCATTCTCTGCGCGATTTCTCCTGCTTCACAGAGGATCATTCCCTTTGGCATCTTCCTTATTTCTTCTTTTATATATTGAAGCGTCTCATCATCGATGGATCTGTCTCGTCTCCACGGAATCCTTACAACTTTCCCTTTCGGACAGCATGCGACAAAAGCGTCTTCTCTTTTTTTTACATTGCTGATATCCATATTATCCCATCCGATATAGAGATATTCCTCCGCCGGATAAGTTGCACTTTTTATAAGACTTTCAACTGCATCCACATTATCTAGAAATACTGCATCCGCATAAGGCAGAGCATCATCTGCATCAAAAAAAACAAGATTCATTCCTACACCTCGAAGACGAAGCAGTTTTTCCTTATCAATCACCTGATCATCCGGCCAGACAACAACATTTCTTATATTTCTCTTATAGAGACGGTAAAGACAGTCTTCCAGGGATGTGTGCTCCGGGATCTCCACATATAAAAGCAGCGTATCTTTCTCCCACGCCTGCTTTTGAAACTCTGCAATAAAATGCGCAAAAAATGGATTTCGTGACGGAGCAGTGAGAGCGATCACATCCAGCGGATTATCATTTCCATAATTGTTCAGCGTGATTTTCGTGCCGTTGCCGACTTCACGCACGATCAAATTCTCCTTCTCCATAAGTTCCAGCGTCTTTCGCACAGTAATACGACTTACATCATAGTCTGTGGACAGCTGTCGCTCCGATGGGATTTTCTGACCATCTTCATAAATTCCTTTATATATTTTTTCACACAGAACATTCTTAAGTTCCAGATATCTAAGTTCGTTCACTCCATTTTCCATGATTATGCCCTATCTTCTTTATGATTACAAAGAATGTACATGTAAATATAATTCCTTTCACGATCGATGTTGAGGAAACTGCCCACCAGATTCCGTCCAATCCAATAATTGTTCCAAATATAAGTGCCAGTGGAATTCTTGCACCTGTAAATATAATACTGATAATACTGCACAGACGTGTTTTCCCAAGTCCGGACAGTGCACCGATAGTTGTCAGTTCCACGCACATAAATGCTTCGCTGAATCCGATGATAATGAGATATCCAACTGCTGTCGCAATTGCTTTCGGTTCGTGGAAGAATACCATTGCGATCGGCTTCGGAACAAAGACAAACAGGAAATTGATCAGCAATCCCCATACACCTACTGTCCAAAGCGAAACTTTATATCCTTTTTTCACACGGTCCATCTTACCGGCACCGTAATTTTGTGCAACAAACGCATTCAAGGCTGCCGCAAAACCATCTGCTGTATTCCAGGAGACTGATTCGATCTGCCCGCCGACTCTCTGTGTCGCGATGGCTTCCGCTCCGTAGCCTGACACCATTCGTGTAAGTATCATAGAAATTGCACAGTATGCCATTCCCTGTATCGCGGTCGGGATACCGATCTTGCAGATTCCATTGAGATACATTTTGGGAATTTTCTCAAAGAGATGGATCCCTTTCAATGCATTTTCTTTCTTCTGCACAATAACACCGATAACCATAATGCTCATAACGATTGCCTGCGCCGTTACTGTTGCAATTGCCGCGCCGAGCACACCTAATTTTGGACATGGTCCCAGTCCAAGGATCAAAAGTGGATCCAATACCATATTTGCGACCAGCCCGATCAGATTCGCAACAAACGGGGTCTTGGAATCTCCTTGTGCTGTATAGAGACCGTTTAACGTCAATGTCAAAAATGAAAATACGATCAATCCACATGCAACTTTCGTGTAGTTGATCGCTGCCTTGTAAGCTTCCGGATCTGCAAGCTGAAAGAAATCAACGAGCGGATGCGTGAATGCCACTGTCACGATGGCGTATGCGATTCCCATTAAAAGCGACAGCTGTACTGCTGCCTGTGCATATTTGTGCGCGCCCTCTTTGTCGCCGCGTCCTACGCACTGTGCAACCTGCACCTGTCCTCCCATTCTCGACATCGCTGCCAATCCCTGTGAAAGCCAGGTAAACATTCCGCCGACTCCAACGCCGGCAACCGCCTTCGATCCAAGCAGACCGATCCAGGCCATGTCTGTAATACTGTATAACGTACCTAAAAATGAAGACGCCATAATCGGCAAAGCAAGCTTTGTCAACGTTTTCAAAATAGGTCCTTTTGTCAAATTCCCTTCCATATTAAATTCCTTTTCATTCCTTTTCATTCCTTTTTTCTTTATTTTCTTATATTTCGAGTAATATTATACACGATACTATCTCGTTCGCACAACTATGTAATTCGGTGTTTTCAAGTTGAGCAGCCGCGAGACTAGAACGCCTCATAATACCGTTTTACAAACGAAATAAACTGCTGCATCTGCGACGTTACATACCGTCCTTTTTTCCATACAATACCAATATCCGTTTTCAACGGTGGGTCTAATGGAATTGCTTTATATTTTGGCAATCCAGCCATCGTGCAACCATATAGAAAGGATCCTGTTTTCCCATTTCTCATAAAGTTGATCATCGTATAAAGCTGACTTCCCTGCATAATAATATTGGGATGGACTTTATATGTTTCAAACCTAGACCGTAGCAGTTTGTTTTGCACGGAATCTCTGTTGAATAAAATAATCTCCTGTCCATCCAGTTCTTCGATTGATATGCTTTCCTTTTTCGCAAATGCATGCTCATGCGAAACACAATATACAAGCTGATCGTGCAGCAATATACAACTGTCCAGCTGATCAATGTTATACATTTCCATATTTACTAATGCGATATCCAGCTGATCTTCCATGACCATACTGCAGGCTCTCACAGAACCATACTCCTCCAGTGACAGCTTCGAATCTGGAAATTCTTCGAGATATGCTTCCAGCATTCCCGGGAAAAAAATACTACTCAAAATAGGAGGAATACCTATCTTCATCGCCTGTTTTTTTTCACCCTGTGCAAGCTCTAGCTGCATGTCACTGCAATATTGCAATATATATATTGCTTTTTTGTAAAATTGGGCACCATCATCCGTTAAAGTCAGCCTATTATTTATTCTCGTAAAAAGCGTGATTTTAAACTCTGCTTCTAATTCTTTTATCGCCAACGATATCGCCGGCTGTGTTACAAACAGCTCCTTTGCCGCCCCTGTAATGCTATGGCACCTGCATGTTTCACAGAAATATTTTAATTGTATCAGCGTCATAGATCCACCACCTTTATCCTTTCATCCTGTTAATAATATTATCATAAATTTTATTTATGGAACACTAAATTTCATTAAATAGACAAATGCCATTAAATAGCTTATTCTTAAGTTACAAATAAATGTATCGGCCAATACAAATATCTAGGAGGTTTTATATGTCAGGCTCAACCATAACACTGATTTTTCTGGTATTTGCAATTATCTCTTTTATATGTGAAAAAATACCACTTGGATTAACTGCCACAATCGTAGCGATCGGCTTGAACCTAACTGGCATTTTAGATGTTGAAGCAACATTCAAAGGATATGTAAACAGTAATGTAATCCTTTGCGTAGGAATGTTCGTTGTAGGTCAGGCATTGTTTGAAACAGGTATGGCAAATAAGATCGGCGGCATCGTCACAAAATTTGCAAAATCGGAGAAGATTCTTATCATAGCCATCATGGTCATTGTCGGCGTTATGTCCGGATTTCTTTCAAACACAGGAACAGCCGCTGTTCTCATTCCGGTTGTCTGTGGAATTGCAGACGAATCCGGCTATTCAAGGAGTCGTCTTCTCATGCCTTTAGTTTTCGCAGCTGCTTTAGGCGGAAACTTATCCATCATCGGTGCTCCGGGAAATCTGATTGGAACTAATGCACTTCAGGAGTTAGGACTGCAGACCCGCTTCTTCATGTACGCACCAATCGGTATTCCGATGTTGATCGCAGGTATCTTATATTTTGTTTTTATCGGATACCGTTTTCTCCCTGAACACAATGTCGGGGAAGCTGTTGCAAGTGAACAGGAAGATGATTTTTCAGACGTTCCAAAATGGAAACAGGTTGCATCACTTACAATTCTTATTTTAGTCATTCTTGCAATGATTTTTGAAAATCAGATTGGCATTGCGATTCATGTATCTGCCTGCATCGGTGCTTGTATCCTCGTCCTGCTCGGTGTTATTTCCGAAAAGGATGCCCTGAAATCTATTGATTTAAAAGTGGTCCTTCTTTTTGGTGGTTCTCTTGCCCTTGCAACTGCGTTGGAGACTACCGGTGCCGGAACACTGATCGCAGATAAAATTGTTGGTTTATTAGGAACAGATCCGAATCCTTACATTCTTTTATTTGTGATCTTCCTTGTCACCTGTGTCCTTACAAACTTTATGTCAAACAAAGCAACAACTGCTCTTATGGTTCCGATTGCCGTATCTCTTGCAAACAGCTTACATGCGGATCCACGCGCTGTCGTGATCGCGACTGTAATCGCCGGCTCCTGTGCCTATGCAACTCCAATCGGAATGCCGGCCAACACAATGGTTGTCGGACTCGGTGGTTATTCATTTAAGGATTACATAAAATCAGGCTTACCGCTCATCGCAGTATCATTTGTATTATGTATGATTTTATTGCCAATCCTGTTCCCATTCTATAATTAACGGAGGTTTTATTATGAACGAAAAAGATTTACAGATTACAAAACTCACTAACATGATCGCAGATTTCGTCGGTCATATCGGAAAAAAATTACCGGATGATGTCGTTGCAAAACTTGAAGAACTTGGTTCAAAAGAAGAAGCTGCTCTTCCAAGAGTATTATACGAGACAATGACAAAAAACCAGGGGCTTGCAGTAGAGCTTGATCGTCCGAGCTGTCAGGATACCGGTGTACTTCAGTTCTGGTTAAAATGTGGAACAAATTTCCCATACATTAATGAACTGGAAGATCTTCTTACAGATGCAGTAGTACAGGCTACTTTTGCTACACCGCTCCGTCACAACTCTGTACAGACATTCGATGAATACAACACAAAGAAAAATGTCGGTAAAGGAACACCTACCGTATGGTGGGATATCGTCCCAAACAGTGACAAATGTGAAATCTACGCTTACATGGCTGGTGGCGGATGTACATTGCCAGGTAAAGCAATGGTTCTCATGCCGGGAGCCGGATATGAAGGAATCACAGATTTCGTACTTGACCAGATGACAACTTATGGCTTAAATGCATGTCCTCCGCTTTTAGTAGGTGTCGGCGTTGGAACTTCTATCGAGACAGCTGCACTTAATTCAAAGAAAGCGCTGATGCGTCCGATCGGCTCACACAATGACAATGCAAATGCAGCAAAAATGGAAGCTCTCTTAGAAGAAGGAATTAACTCTATCGGATTAGGACCACAGGGTATGGGTGGAAAATACTCTGTTATGGGCGTAAACATCGAAAACACTGCACGTCATCCTTCTACGATCGGTGTTGCAGTAAATGTTGGATGCTGGTCACACAGAAGAGGTCATATCGTTGTCGATAAAGATCTCAATGTTACTTGTGACACACATTCTACTTGGAAATTTAACGCATAGGAGGAATTTAAAATGATTGAAATCAGAGGAGAGAAAAAAGTATTAATTACACCTGTCAGCAAAGAAGATTTAGAAGACATTAAAATTGGCGACATTGTATGGCTTGACGGCGATCTGATGACATGTCGTGATGTTGCTCATCGCAGATTAGTAGAATATGGCCGCGAACTTCCTTATGACATTAAAGATAAAGCGATTTTCCACGCCGGACCGATCGTTCGAAAAATCGACGGAACAGAAGATGATTACGAAATGGTCTCTGTTGGTCCAACTACTTCTATGCGAATGGAAAAATTCGAATATGAATTTACAAAAGAAACCGGAGTTCGCGTGATCGTAGGAAAAGGCGGAATGGGACCTAACACAGAGAGAGCCTGCAAAGAATTTGGTGCGATCCACTGTGTATTCCCTGCCGGATGTGCCGTTGTGGCAGCTACAGAAGTAGAACGAATTGCGGAACATCACTGGGATGAGCTTGGAATGCCGGAAACTTTATGGTGCTGCAAAGTAAAAGAATTCGGTCCGCTCATCGTATCCATCGATGCAAACGGAAGAAATCTTTTCGAAGAACAGAAAGTAATCTATAACGAAAAGAAAGAACTGGCAAAACAGAAAATTTATCCTGAAGTAAAATTTATTAAATAATCCCCCAACTACCTACCATGAACACTACCTCTCATTATTTACAAAAGAAGCTTCGCATTAATCGTGCGAAGCTTCTTTTTTGCATTTTTCTTTCTTACACTTCTGCTGTATCCTGAAGTGCTAAATATCCTTCCTCTCCGGTACGGATCTTCACGACATTTTCAATATCATATACGAAGACCTTACCATCACCGATCTGTCCGGTATGGAGCACTGCTTTTGCAACTTCCACAACTTTTTCAACCGGTACGAGGCTGACAACAATTTCTATTTTCACTTTCGGAAGCAGGTTCATATCCATCTCAACACCACGATAGTAAGCAGTTGCACCTTTCTGCACGCCGCATCCTAATACGTTTGTGATCGTGACACCGGTCACTCCGATGGCATTCATTGCCTGCATAAAGTCATCCAATTTATTTCTACGCGTGATAACAACGACTTTTGTCAGTTTATGCACACCGGCTTCAGCTTTTGCTTCTTTTACAAGCTCTGCCGGTGCCTGTGTAGCAGATGGAGCTTCTACCTGTACATGTTTTGTTCCCATTACATTTGGAACCTCTGCACCACCTACATTGTCAGTTGTAACAAAATCTGCGTAGCTGCTTGCAAGACCGTGCTCTCTGACATCAAGACCTGCGATTTCTTCATCTGCAGATACGCGAAGACCTACGGTATGTTTTAATACATTGAATGCAATGACCATTGTTACAACAACCCAGGCGATCGTTACGATACATCCTGTAAACTGTACACTCAATAATTTTGCACCACCGCCTGTGAAAAGTCCTTTCCACTCGGTTCCTGCACCGTCTGAGAAAAGTCCCACACAGATTGTTCCAAGTGCACCACACATTCCGTGTACACCAACTGCACCAACCGGGTCATCAATTTTACATACTTTGTCAATAAATTCTATACCAAATACAACTACAAATCCAGCAATAACACCGATGATCGCTGCGGATGTCGGAGATACAGTATCACATCCTGCAGTAATTGCTACAAGGCCTGCCAAAGAACCATTCAATGACATAGATACATCTGGCTTTTTGTAACGCACCCATGTGATCAGCATGACTGTTACAGTAGCAACTGCTGCCGCAAAGTTTGTTGTGACGAAAATCTTTCCTGCGGATACGATAGCATCGCCTTCCATAGATACCGTAGATGCACCGTTAAATCCGAACCAGCAGAACCAGAGGATAAATACACCGAGCGCACCGATCGTTAAGTTATGACCAGGGATTGCTTTTGATTTTCCGCTCTTTGAATATTTTCCAATACGAGGTCCTAAGATTTTCGCACCAACTAAGGCTGCCACACCACCGACCATGTGAACGGCGCAGGAACCGGCGAAATCATGAAATCCCATCTGGGCAAGCCAGCCGCCCCCCCAGATCCAGTGACCGGATACCGGGTAGACAACTTAACTGATAAGGAAGCTGTAGATACAATAAGAAGAGAATTTTGTTCGCTCTGCCATTGCACCAGATACGATAGTTGCGGACGTTGCGCAAAATACAGTCTGGAAAATCAAGAATGCCCAGAATGGAACGCCATCCGGAAGCATGGAGCTTCCATAGTTTGCCTCTGATGCGATACCGGAAATGGTGCCAAAGAATCCATTTCCCGTACCAAACATAATTCCGAAACCGACCAGCCAGAATACCGGTGTACCGATACAGAAATCCATCAGGTTTTTCATTATAATGTTACCTGCATTCTTCGCACGTGTAAAACCGGTCTCTACCATCGCAAATCCCGCCTGCATAAAGAATACCAACGCGGCGCCGACAAGCACCCATATCGTGTTTACTGCTGAATAGTCCATTTTACTCACTCCTTAGATATAGAACAACATCTGATCATATGTCGGATAAGGAAGCTCCTCATCCGGAATCTTTTCCTCCGCCTCATTTGCAACAGCTTTCATTTCATCCATCAATGTCAGGACATCTCTGTGGAATGCATCTGCTGCTTTTTGCATATCTTCCTCGGCCTCTGCCTTTAAAGTCACAGCTTTAAGCTCTGCAACTTTTGAAACCAGTGTATTAGAAGCTTTAGTGAGATCTTTTACAAGTGTTTCCTCCTCGTCTACGGCAAGGTCCGGAATCAACGCTTTCTTTTCATTTGCATTAGCAGCAACTTCTGCTGCGTAGCTGTTCACTGCCGGGATCAGATCTTTTGTAAGCATTTCCTGCAAAGTTTTTGACTCAATGTTGATCGTTTTTGCATAATTTTCAAGAAGAATCTCATAACGAGAGTAAATCTCTTCTTTAGTAAATACACCATGTTTTGTAAATAATTCCACATTTTTATCAGCGATAAACTGTGGCAGTGCGTCCGGTGTAGATACTAAGTTATAAAGACCTCTTTTTTCTGCTTCTTTGATCCATTCGTCTGTATAACCATTTCCATTAAAGATTACTTTTTTATGTTTCTTGATCGCACGTTTGATGAGTTCATGTACAGCTTTTTCCATATCTTCCGGTGCGGTTCCTTCTAGTTCCTTATAGAACTGTGCAAGTGCTTCTGCTACTGCTGTATTTAATACAACGTTCGGACTTGCCACAGATGCAGAAGAACCGAGCATGCGGAATTCGAATTTATTTCCGGTAAATGCAAATGGCGAAGTACGGTTTCTGTCTGTCGTATCCTTGATGAAATGTGGAAGAACGTGGGCACCGATCTCCATCTGTGTCGCCTTATGTTCACTAAAGAATTTATCTTCTTCAATGGATTTCAAAATTTCTGTCAGCTCATCACCGATGAAAATAGATACAATTGCCGGTGGAGCTTCATTTGCACCGAGACGATGATCATTTCCGGCTCCGGATGCGGAGATCCGCATCATATCTGCATATTCATCAACAGCTTTAATTACTGCCATTAAGAATACGAGGAACTGAATATTTTCCGCCGGTGTCTTTCCAGGATCCAAAAGGTTTGCTCCTGTATTTGTGGATACGGACCAGTTGTTATGTTTACCACTTACCATGATTGTACCTCCGTGTTTTTCGATAATTTCTCTCGATAGAAAAAGTCC
>JAUNTC010000124.1 GCA_030538915.1 Lachnospiraceae bacterium
AAGTGACAAGTTTTTATTATTTCACTTGTCTACCTAGAAGGGAGCATATCAGTATTGGAGATGCCAGTCATGTGACAGCCTGTGATTACGTAGGTCTTGTATCTGCCAACGACACAGAAGATAAGATTGAAAAATCCGGATTCACATTTACGAAGAGCGATAAAGTAAATGCTCCGATCGCAAATGAGCTTGCCATCTGTCTTGAATGTGAAGTAGCAAGCTACGACGATGAGACACACAAGCTTGTCGGAAATATCATCAACGTAAGCGTAGATGAAACCGTAATAACAGACGGAAAGGTAGACGTTGCGAAAGCAGCACCGATTACTTTCGATCCATTTAACAGAGAGTATTATGTGCTCGGCGAAAAAGTCGGAGACGCATTCAAATCCGGAATGGAATTAAAATAATATAGAATTACTTAACGAAGCACCTGCTGAATGAAAAAAAGCAGGTGCTTTTATAGTACACCTAATCTGCTTGACTTGAATTAATTCAAAAATATAGTGACAATTTGAAAGGTGAAAATTGGAGGAATCGATATGGATAAGAAGATTATAAAAATATGGATATTGGGCATCTGCCTGTTTGTATTGGCTTCCTTGGGAAAGCAGGAACTTTCCCGTGTGTGTGAGCAGCGGGAGATTGAGAAGAAGAAAGAAGGATATGTGGAAGTTCAGAAATCAGCTCAAAAATATATGGAATCCTATACAGCAAAGCTTACGAAAAAGCTTGTAAAGGCGGGGGTGGATGATGTGGTTGTATCTTATAAAGCGACGGATTGGACGCCGGATGAGAAGCTGTATGATGAATACGGGGGCGAATTTTGGGATTATAGGGACATGGGTAAATACGCAGAGCAGCAGAAAGGTGCAGGCATAGGGAAAAAATCGGTTGTATATTACGATGCGGAGGATAATTATGCCGTAATCTATACCATTACATGTTCAAGCAACAGGCTAGATACGATATATGCAGAACATAAGAACTACCGTGACGTTTGTGAATACATAAAGCCGGTATATAAGGTGTTGCAAAGTGATCATGTCAATAAAGAAATGATTTCCTTCAAATCAGATCGAGATATCTGCATTTATGTGTATTATCCGGAAAGAGTAGAGATTAAGTCCAAAGAGGAAGAATATATTCTCGAGGCAAATGAGGATGATGAATACACATTGTATAATTCCTATTACGAGACGCTATATACAGAAGAGAATGAGGAAGACGATGAAGAAGAGGTAGATGAAGAAGAGGAAGACGAGGAATCAGGCGACGATGGTAGCTCGGCGATACATGCAGGTGGAATGCTTCCATCGGGTGGAGATTCTTCTTCTGGAAGCAGCCATCATACGAATAATTCATCTACGAATCACAAGAAGAAAAAGTATGATCCGTATGATGTGTGGGATTATGATGATGCCGATGACTTTGCCGATGATTGGGCGGAGGATTTTGGAGATGGAGATTATGATGATGGATATGACGATGCGTATGATTACTGGGAAGAGAAGCATCGGTAGTTGAGTTTATCGAAAGATTTGTGGTAGTATAGGAATAGCTATATAGAACAGGAGAAAACTTATGACCTTAAAAGAACAATCCGCCTACATCATCCGTCACGCGATCCAAAGCGTACTCCCAGATGAGGCGGTAAAAATCGCATTGGCTGGGGATAAATTCAAGTCCCTCCTATCAGACGGTGGAAAACTATATATGGTAGCAATCGGAAAGGCGGCCTGGCAGATGGCAGAGGCGGCAGCAGGACTATTGAGAGAACGACTCTACAAAGGAATTGTTCTGACAAAGTATGACCATGTGAAGGATGCAATCCCGCGTGTGGAGTGTTTAGAGGCCGGTCATCCGGTGCCGGATGCAAATTCCTTTGTTGGCACCCAGAAGATTTTGGATATGACAAATGATTTAGAAGCGAAGGATGTTGTATTATTTCTTATCTCCGGCGGTGGATCGGCATTGTTTGAAAAGCCCCTTGTGTCGGAAGAAGAACTGGAATCTGTGACAAGACAACTGCTTGGCTGTGGCGCAGGTATTGAGGAAATCAACACAATACGAAAACGTCTTTCGGCGGTGAAGGGCGGTCGTTTTGCAAAGCACTGTGCGCCGGCAAAGGTATTTTCCATTGTGCTTAGCGATATTATCGGTGATCCGTTGGACATGATCGCCTCCGGACCGGCGTATGCAGATCAAAGTACTTGCGAAGAAGCGATGCAGATCGCAGATAAATATAAATTAGAATTAGAAGACTCCACGAGAGCGTTATTAAAGAAAGAGACGCCAAAGGAACTGGATAACGTAGATACGATTATCAGCGGCAGCGTCAGTGCGCTCTGCAAGGCCGCCAGAGAGGCTAGTGAAGCGTTGGGCTATGAGACAGTCCTTTTGACCGATCGAATGGATTGTGAGGCGAAAGAAGCTGGTTCATTCCTGGCATCTATCGGAAAGACACAGCATCTGGCGCATAAATATAAGAATCTTGCCTTTATTGCAGGTGGCGAGACAGTTGTGCATTTGCAGGGCAATGGAAAAGGCGGTCGCAATCAGGAGCTTGTCCTTTCGGCGGCGATTGGATTGGACGGTGTGGAAAATGTTGCACTGTTCAGTGTAGGAAGCGACGGTACGGATGGACCGACCGATGCAGCAGGAGGATATGTAGATACAATGACATGTGAAAATTTGAGAAATGAAAATGTAAATATTGAGAAAGAGCTTGCTAATAATAATGCTTATGAGGCGTTAGAAAAATGCGATGGGCTCGTCAAAACCGGACCGACAGGGACGAATGTCAATGATGTTTCTGTTGTTCTTTGTAAGGCAGCAGAGCGATTTGAATTTCGCAACATCCGACCGGAAGAGGCAGCGCAGGCAGCTGAGATTGAGCGAATCTGCTTCCCGCCAAATGAAGCCTGCTCGGAAAAAAATATGAATGACAGAGTAAGAGATATTCCGGATTTATTTTTAGTTGTAGAAGATAAGGAAACTGGAAAGCTTGCAGGCTTTTTAAACGGACTTGCGACAAATGAGCCGAGATTAAAGGATGAATTCTTTACAGATGCATCGCTTCATGACCCGAATGGAAAGAACATTATGCTGTTAGGGCTTGATGTGCTGCCAGAATATAGAAAGCAGGGACTTGCCCGTCAGTTAGTAGCTACATATTTGAAGCGCGAAAAGGAAAAAGGACGAAGTGAAGTAATCCTCACCTGTCTAGATGCGAAGGTTGAGATGTATGAAAAATTTGGATTCAAAGATCTGGGCATTTCCGATTCTTCCTGGGGTGGAGAAGAGTGGCATGAGATGAGCGTTGTATTGGAGGCGTATGAATAATGAATTGCTGGAAAGATACAGAATTTACATATTGCAAACTGGAAATTTTTATTCCGGAGAGCCATTTGGAAGCGCTGCAGAAAGCATTGCAGAAAGCAGATGCCGGACATATAGGAAATTATGATTCCTGTATGTCCGTGAGCAAGGTGACAGGCTACTGGCGTCCGCTAGATGGTTGCAATCCGTATATCGGTGAAAACGGAAAGATAAGCAGTGAGCCGGAGGCGAAAGTTGAAGTGACAATTTTCGCGGAAAATGCAGATCGCACGATTGCGGCGATTAAGGCTGTGCATCCATATGAGGAACCGGTGATCAATGCAATTCCAATATGGAAGACTAGCTTTTAACATAATATAGCAAGAATTCTCCTTCCTCTGCAGGTGGGAGATGAATTGTGCAAAAAAGAGAA
>JAUNTC010000125.1 GCA_030538915.1 Lachnospiraceae bacterium
TGGAGCTGACTGATACTAATCGGTCGAGGGCATGACCAAGCAAGGTGATAGGTAGTGGATGAAGATTTCTTGTATGCAGTTTTGAAGGTATATAAAAAATGCGATCAACATTAAGTTGGTCGCTTTTTTAAATAATGGAATCCCTATTTACAGATTCCATATTTTTGCAGGGATGATATGACATTTACTTCATCCTCGCCGTGGATTGTCAGAAGAGCAGGTAGTCCGAGACGCATATTTGTAAGCTCAGAAAGGTTTTTTCCATTAATCGGTTTATTGTGATGAGTCATATCATATATTTGAATATCGGAAGATACTTTTTTGCAAATGTGGTAAAAAATCAAAAATTGACTTGTTGCGGTGAATTTAATGTTATTTTTTATCATGATTTACCTACCTCTTGTTAAAATTTTTACATTTTCTATTTGCAGAGTATATAATATGTAAGAGAAAATGTAAAATATATATTATATATGCTTGATATGTAAATGATGTATAAGAAAAACGTGGAGAGAAATAAATGGATATTACTTATGATTATTACCGAATTTTTTATTATGTAGCTACATATAAAAGTTTTTCAAAGGCAGCAAAAGTACTGGAGAGTAATCAGCCCAATGTTACGCATTTTATGAATAACCTGGAAAATCAATTGGGATGTAAATTGTTTGTTCGTTCAAATAGAGGTGTAACTCTGACCAAGGAAGGGGAAGTGCTTTATCAGCATGTTGCAGTTGCATATGCACACCTTCATGAGGCGGAGATGAAGCTGGCAAGCAAAGAAAAATTGGAAACGGGGAGCGTTACAATCAGTTCTAGCGAGATTGCACTGCATCTATGCCTGATTCCTGTGCTGGCAAAGTTTCATAAGCTTTATCCCAATATTCGCATTCATTTATTGAATCACAGTACACCACAGGCAATACGTGCTGTAAAAGAAGGACAGGCAGATCTTGCAATCGTCACAACACCAGTGGACGACCAGCGTCCTTTAAGAGTGAAACCAATCATGCAATTTCAGGAAATTGCAGTTGGAAGTGCAGATTATACGGATAAGAAAGAAAAAATCGGAGTGGAAGATATTGCCGGATATCCGATTATCAGTCTTGGAAAAGAAAGTACTTCATATAAATTTTATTCGGAGTGGTTTTTAGAACATCGGATAGAGTTTATACCAGATACAGTCGTAGAGACGACAGATCAGATTTTACCGTTAATCATATGTGGGCTAGGAATTGGTTTCCTTCCGGAGCATTATGTGAAGCCTTTGATCGATGAGCGGAAGCTTCGAAAAATAGCATTGGAAGAGCAGATTCCGCAGAGACAGATCTGCCTTTTGGAAAATAGAAATTATCCTTCAGGTATTGCGCAGGAATTGTTTAAGCGATTGCTGTTGGAAGAAAATTTCGATAAAGAAATGTAAATAAAACATAAGGGCTATGTAAATAAAACAGACGGCAGATATTTGACTTTAAAAAAATAGCTTTCTATACTAAGTAGAGTATAGAAGGCTATTATTTATGGAGGCGTTATTATGCAGACAATTTTACCGAGAGAAGAAGCTGTAGAAGAAATTTTTTCGAAAATCGCATCATCGAAAGAGGCATGTGGGCGTTTAAAAGATGTTTTTCAGGAACATATGGAAGAAGAAAATATTTTTGGTGACAGTGCAGAGCATTTCGCAAATGTATTGTTTCATGCATACGAAAATGGAGATTTGACTGCATTTTTATTGGAGCTATGCGGAAGGAGTATGTTTGATCTGTTACGTGAAGCTTTTCTGATTCCTAAGAAATTTCATGGAAAAGCAGGAGAAAATCCGGTCCTTTTGACCGATTTAGATGGAAATCTCTTACAGAACACGAAAGTTTCTGCAAGAGAATATGCGAAATTTAAGGATACATTTGAAAAACATGCTTGCGCACCAAGGTCAAAAATATATCTGGCAGATGGATATGACATCGTAAGATCTTATAAAAAGGGCATTGAAATCGAGGAAGAAAAAGTCAACAAAAGCAGAGGCGTACTATGTCTATATGCATTGCCAGATACTTGTCGCATGGGACTGACAGAAGCAGGAGCCTATGCAATTGTGTGGGATACATTTATGGAAATCCAGAAGGCTGCACCGCATGCTATTGTGTATTATGGACAGGAGACAGGAATTAAGCGTGAAAAAGAATTTGATGAGATTGGTGTACTGCTTCCAATCCATGAATTCGAACGAAAGATGTTGCATCATATACAGGAAGTAGATGGTATCGTCCTTGCATGCAGAGAAAAAATGATGGAAATTGCTGGAAATGACAGTCTTGATCTTAATGCTTAAAAATAGCTGTAAAAAAATAGGAAGTGAGAATAATGCAGGCAGCTGAATTGAAAAAGAATCATATGGACATTCTGTGGCATGAGTATACGGATAAAGGCGGTGAAGACAGACCTGTTACTGAGGCCAGCCTGACGGAGAAGGCTTCCATTATCGGCAGAGTTGGCATTATGCTGTTGTCTTGTGGTACCGGAGCATGGAGAGTGCGTAGTTCTATGAATGAGTTGGCAGAAATAATGGGAATTACATGTACTGCAGATATCGGCCTTATGTCAATAGAATATACGTGCTTTGATGGTGAAGATGGGTATACCCAGTCACTTTGTCTTACAAATACAGGTGTCAATACATCCAAATTGAATCGATTGGAAAAATTCATACGTAATTTTGAGAAAGATGGAAAAAATATTTCCGGAGAACAATTGCATCAGTTGTTAGATGATATAGAAAAAATTCATGGATTGTATTCACCTGCTGCGTTGGGAATGGCGTCTGCGCTTGCCTGTGGTGCATTTACATTTTTGCTTGGAGGAGGACCAATCGAGATGTTCTGTGCATTTATCGGAGCCGGTATTGGCAATTTTGTCCGGTGCAAATTGATCAGGCATCATTATACGTTGTTTTTGTGTATTGTTTCCAGTGTGTCATTGGCATGTTTTGCCTATGCAGGATTGTTAAAGCTTGGGGAAATATTGTGGAATGTATCGATTCAGCATGAGGCGGGATATATATGCGCAATGCTTTTTATTATCCCTGGATTTCCATTTATTACGAGTGGGATTGACATGGCTAAACTGGATATGCGTTCTGGGATTGAACGATTTGTATACGCGTTGTTAATTATTTTCGTAGCAACTATGGCAGCATGGATTATGGCTTTGATCTTACATTTGAAGCCGATAGATTTTCCTAAACTTTCTCTGCAATTGTGGGAGCAGATTCTTTTCAGACTTATGGCAAGTTTTTGTGGTGTGTTTGGATTTTCTATTATGTTCAACAGTCCTACAAGGCTTGCCGCTGTTGCGGCAGGACTTGGAGCCGTCGCAAACACATTACGTCTGGAATTTGTAGACCTTACAAATATGCCACCGGCTGCAGCTGCGTTTATCGGTGCGCTTACAGCAGGAGTGCTTGCTTCGCTTATTAAAAATAAAGCTGGATATCCAAGGATCGCCGTGACAGTTCCATCTATCGTTATTATGGTTCCGGGATTGTATCTTTACAGAGGATTTTATAATTTGGGAATTATGTCACTTTCGGAATCTGCATCCTGGTTTGCGGCTGCAATGCTCATTATTATGGCTCTGCCGTTAGGGCTCATTTTTGCAAGAATACTGACAGATCCATCTTTCCGTTATTGCACATAAGAAGCAAATTGCGGCATGCTCAAAAATATGGTATATT
>JAUNTC010000036.1 GCA_030538915.1 Lachnospiraceae bacterium
TTATTGTGGACAACTGCTCTCATATTTCAAATTTGAGTTTCGCAATTACCTATTATAATATATTTTCACACTTATATTTCGCTAAGTGCTTTTTTAAAACGAATTGAAAATAATATTGCTGTAAATGTAACGGCAATCGTATCTGCGATTGGCTCAGCCATGTAAACAGCCAGTGTCTGATCTGCTGTGAAAATGTGTGGCACAATGTAAATCAGCGGGATCAACAGTACAAATTTACGGACAACCGCAACAATGATCGATTCCACTGCACGTCCAAGGGAGTTAAACGCCATCTGACAGGAAATCTGAATACCAAATAAGAATAAAACTGCCAGATATGCACGCAGCGATCTCGCCGTAAACGCAATAAGTGCAGCGTCTGTTGTGAAGATGCTGGCAAATATCTTCGGAAACAGCATGACACACCCCCAGAGGAGAACAGCATAAATCATGCACACTTTTAACAAAAGCAGAAATGCAACTTTCACTCGTTTTCCATTTTTCGCTCCGAAGTTGTAGCTCATGATCGGCTGTGCGCCCTGACCAAATCCTTGAAGCGGAAGCATTGCAAACTGCATCACACTTGTAAGGATCGTCATGGCACCGACTGCCATATCCCCACCGTATTTCTGTAAAGACGAATTAAAGCAGACAGAGATCACGCTCTCACTTGCCTGCATGATAAATGTGGCAGAACCAAGAGCCAGACAAGGCAGTATGACCTTCGGTATTAATTTGAGATTTTTCTTACGGATACGGATAAATGTCTTGTTACCACAAAGGAAGCTTACAACCCAGATGCAGGAAAGCCCTTGGGAAATGATCGTTGCAAGAGCGGCTCCGCGAACGCCCATGTTAAATACAAAGATAAAGACCGGGTCAAGAATAATATTGGCAACGGCACCGATAAGTACGGAGTACATACCGGTCTTTGCAAATCCCTGTGTTGTAATAAATGCATTCATGCCAAGCGTCAACTCTACAAACAATGTACCAAGTGCGTAGAGACTCATGTAGCTGTGTGCATATTCAATCGTATTTTCACTTGCACCAAAAGCAAGTAATAAATCTTTATTCCACACGAAAATAATGACTGTCAAAACTATAGATACAATGACCTGCATTGTAAAACAGTTTCCTAAAATCTTTTCCGCAGATTCGGTATCTTTCTTTCCTAAGCAGATGGACGCTCTTGGAGAACCACCAAATCCTACCAAAGCCGCAAATGCAGACACGATCATTATAAGTGGCATGCAGACACCGACTCCGGTAAGTGCCGCTGCGCCGACATGGGGAATGTGCCCGATGTAAATACGATCTACGATATTATATAACATATTGATAAGCTGCGCTGCTAATGTAGGAAGCGCAAACTTAAAAAGTAGCTTTCCAATAGGCTGCGTCCCTAAAAACTCTTTGTCATCATTCATTTTTCAAACCTACTATTCTTAATAATTATTTATGATAAGGCTCGTTGTTCATAATGCGATAGCCTCTGTAAATCTGCTCTAGCAAAATGACACGCATAAGCTGATGCGGGAATGTCATTTTTGAAAAACTGAGAGCATAGTCTGAGCGCTTGAGCACTTCTTTTCCAAGGCCAATAGACCCACCGATAATAAAATTAAGATGGCTTTGTCCTTGTATGCCCAACGTCTCCATTTTATCAGAAAGTTCCTCAGAAGTTAACATCTTTCCACCGATTTCTAATGTAATTACATAAGAATCATCTTTCACAAGTTTTAAAATACGTTCCCCTTCTTTGTCACGGATATTCTCTTCTACTGTTTCGCTTGCCCCATCCGGTGTTTTCTCATCCGTAACTTCCAATATTTCCAGTTTACAATAGCGGCTCAGTCGCTTGCTGTATTCGGCAATGGCATCTTTTAAATATTTTTCTTTAATTTTTCCTACGGTTATAACTGTGATTTTCATAAATCTATTTATCCTCCAGTTCATAGACATAAAGCTCATGCAGTGCTCTCGTTGCACTTATATATGCAGCCTGTTTTAAAAGTGGATTTTTCATATTGAAAAAGGCAGTAAATACTTGGTCAAACTCCAGCCCTTTTGCAAGATAAAAGGTTGTAACTGTCAGTCCCTTTTCAAATGCAGAAGTATTCCGGTCAATATAATGATACTCCTTCTTTCGTTTTTCCAGAAGTTTGCAGACATATAGTGCGTCTTCTTCTGTCAGTGTTAAAATTGCTGCCGTCTCATAGTGATCAAGATCTGCTTTTTTAACAATCTGTTCAATCAGATCGTCTGCGTCATCAAATCTTATTTCAATAACACCCTGTCCGTGACGTTTTAACAGTTCTAACGCCGTATCATTGCTTAATGCTCTTGCATATTCTGCAATCTCTACCGTATTTCGATAGCTTTTATTCATCTCCAGTATACGCACCTTCCGGTCAAATATGTGAGGAAGGAACTTAGTGACATCTTGACATTTTTCATCCATCGTCTGCAGCTTGTCGCCAAGGATCGTCATGCGGCATGGAAACAGCATGGAAAGAATGTTGTACTGCAAGTAAGAATAATCCTGCATCTCATCGATCACCAGATGCTTTACATTTTTATGCTGCTTCGTTCCGAGAAGACGGTATTTCAAATAAAGCATCGGAAAAACATCCTCATAAGGAAGGATACGTTTTTCGTAGGATACGTCCTCCAACGGTTCAAAACCGGAAAATTCAAGAAAACGATTGTAAATATGATAAATATCGCACTCGGTATACATTTCTCTTGTCTTTTCTTGTAAATATTCTTCTTCCTCTTCCGAAAGCTCTCTTCCTCGCAGTGTTACAAGCTCGTCTTTGTAATAATCCATCACGGCATCCATCCTTGCAAGAAGCGGTGTATTCTGGAATTTAAAATAAAAGAGCGAGATTACTTCGCTTTCGGATTTTACAAATCCTTTATAGGAAATTTCTTTCAAGTCAACAAGCTCTTCTTCTGAAACAGCAAGAAACGCTTCCATCAATCCGATCATATCCGATGACTGCTTTCGTTCATATTGCATTTTTGCAGCTTTATCCGGGAAGCGCATCTGACGCTCCAGCTCATCGTAACGATCTTCGCAGTCATTTACAATAGCATGTAATTCTTTATATGCAAAAAGGTAAAAGCTCATCTCCCGGATATTTTCTTCTCCCAGTTCTGGCAATATATGTGAGATATAGTCCGAAAATACTCCGTTTGGCGATAAGATCAACACATTAGAAGCTTTCAGATGTTCTCTGTCATGATACAGAAGATAAGCAACACGGTGCAGTGCTACTGAAGTCTTCCCGCTTCCGGCAACTCCCTGGATCACAAGGATCGGGTCTTTTCGATTTCTTATGATCTCATTCTGCTCCTTCTGGATTGTGCGGACAATATTTTTCAGTTGTACGTCACTGTTGCTTCCAAGTTCCTGCTTTAAAATCTCATCGTCGATCTTCGTATCACTTTCAAATGCATAGATCATCTTACCATCACGGATCTTATACTGCCATTTGGAAAGAATTTTACCTGTGATCATGCCGGATGGCGCCTCGTAGGATGCTTCTCCTGCATCGTAGTCGTAAAACAGACTGCATACCGGCGCACGCCAGTCGTAAATAAGCGGACACATGCCTGCCTCAGGCGCAAAGTTTCCGATACCAATGTAAAAAACTTCCGGCTCATCCTCTCCGTCGTATACAAAATCAACACGTCCGAAAAATGGCGCATCCATAAGCTTCGCAATTCTCTGCTGCATACGCAGTTTCTCCTGATTGGCTTTTACCTGACCTAAAAGCGCCTGCTGGTTATCATAATCTTCATATCCGTACTGGTCCATCTCAGTATAATTTTCCCAGTAGTAGTCATGCATCTGCCGGATCTCATCTTCCCCTGCAGACAGATCTTTTTTTAATGCATCCATTTTCTCATGCAGTTTTTTAATTACATCTTCTAAAAACAATTCTCCATCAAAACGGATATCTTTCTCTGTCTTTTCCATAATCTATCAAGTCCTTTTTATTCATGCGTCACATTTCAAAAGTATACCACAATGAGAAAAAAAGACAAGGTACAGAAAATACATTCTGCCCTTGTCCTACATTACTGTCTTACTTTATAAGATTTAATAATCTATTTGTTTGATAATGCTTCGTGGATACCTCTTGCACCTGCTTTACCAGCACCCATAGCAAGGATAACTGTTGCAGCACCTGTAACGGCATCTCCACCGGCAAATACATAAGCCTTAGAAGTCTGTCCGTTGTCTTCTTCTGCTACGATACATTTTCTCTTATTTGTCTCAAGACCTTTTGTAGTAGAAGCGATCAATGGGTTAGGAGATGTTCCAAGAGACATGATAACTGTATCAAGGTCGATCTCATACTCAGATCCTTCAATCTCAATCGGACGTCTTCTTCCGGATGCGTCAGGCTCTCCAAGTTCCATCTTTACAACGCGCATTCCTTTTACCCAGCCGTTCTCATCAACGAGAATTTCTTTCGGGTTAGTAAGAAGGTCAAAGATGATTCCTTCTTCTTTTGCATGATGTACTTCTTCTGCTCTGGCTGGAAGCTCAGCTTCACTACGACGGTAAATAACATGTACTTCTGCGCCGAGACGAAGTGCTGTTCTTGCAGCATCCATTGCAACGTTACCACCACCTACAACAGCTACTTTCTGTCCTGCTGCGATCGGTGTATCGTAAGAATCATCGAATGCTTTCATAAGGTTGCTTCTTGTAAGGTACTCATTAGCTGAGAATACTCCATTTGCAGTCTCTCCAGGAATTCCCATAAACATTGGAAGTCCGGCACCGGAACCGATGAATACTGCCTCAAAATTCTCTTCTTCCATTAACTGGTCGATCGTTGTAGACTTACCGATCACAACGTTTGTCTCAAACTTAACGCCAAGGTCTTTTACTTTTTCGATTTCTTTCTTAACAACCTTCTGTTTTGGAAGACGGAATTCAGGAATACCATATACTAATACTCCACCAAGCTCATGAAGCGCTTCAAATACAGTTACTTCATATCCAAGTTTTGCAAGGTCACCGGCGCATGTAAGTCCGGACGGGCCAGAACCGATCACTGCTACTTTATGACCATTTGTCTTCTCTGCTTTCTCAGGTTTGATATCATGCTCCAGTGCATAGTCCGCAACAAAACGCTCCAGTTTACCGATAGAAACCGGATCACCTTTGATACCACGGATACATTTGCACTCACACTGTGATTCCTGTGGACATACACGTCCGCAGATTGCAGGCAATGCAGAAGATTCGCCGATCACTTTATAAGCACCTTCAATATCTCCGTCTTTTACTTTTGCGATAAATCCAGGGATATTGATAGAAACCGGACATCCCTGAATACATTTTGCATTCTTACAGTTCAAGCAACGAGTAGCTTCCTCCATTGCTTCTTCCTGATTATATCCATAACAAACTTCTTCAAAGTTTGTAGCTCTTACCTTTGGATCCTGTTCTCTGACAGGAACTCTCTTTAATACATCTGCCATTAGTTATCACCTCCGCAATGGCCACATCCACCATGGTGAGTGTCACCTTCCTGTAATTTTAACATCGCACGACCTTCCTGTGTCTTATACATCTGCTGTCTCTTCATAGCGTTGTCAAAATCAACGAGATGTCCGTCAAACTCCGGTCCGTCTACACATGCGAATTTTACTTCTCCGCCAACGATCAGACGACAGGCACCGCACATACCGGTTCCGTCTACCATGATCGGGTTCATACTTACAATTGTAGGGATCTCAAGTTTCTTTGTAAGGAGGCAAACAAATTTCATCATGATCATCGGACCGATGGCGATACATACATCATACTTATTGCCTTCCTCTACAAGCTTTTCGATCTTTGTTGTAACCATACCAGCGTGTCCATATGAACCATCATCTGTACATGGATAATAATTTCCGGCAGCAGCCTTCATCTCGTCTTCTAAGATCAAAAGATCTTTTGTCTTAGAACCGATGATAACATCAACATCTATTCCATGTTCTTTCATCCACTTCACCTGTGGGTAAACCGGTGCAGCTCCTACTCCACCACCAACGAATAAGATTTTTTTCTTTTTTAATTCTTCCAGATCTTCATGAATAAATTCAGATGGGCATCCAAGCGGTCCTGTGAAATCACGGAAATAATCCCCGGCCTTCAATTCTGTCATCTTTGTTGTAGATGCTCCAACCGGCTGAAATACGATTGTGATCGTTCCGGCTTCTCTGTCATAGTCGCAAATTGTAAGTGGAATTCTCTCCCCTTTTTCGTCCATCTTAACAATGACGAACTGTCCCGGTTCACAGTGACGTGCAACACGAGGAGCTTCGACATCCATAAGATAAACGTTCGCAGCCAATTTCTCGGCTTTCAATATCTTGTACATTTCTTTTCCTCCTACTCAATTATAATCCTTCTACCATGATAAAATATTTTTAGAAAAATAGCAAGTAATAGATGTTATTTTTACACAATTCAAATGAAGGAAGCATTTATCAGGTGTAACGCTTCCTTCATAATGTATGGTAATTTAGAAAATGTCAAATTAGAAGTCTACTTCTGTTCCGTAGTAGATGCATGTAAACAATTTTTCCATTGCAGCAGGATCAATTGCTCTTGGGTTAGATCCTGTACAGGCATCTCCGACTGCATTTTCAGAAATAGTTGCGATCTTTTCTTTGAATTCATCTTCCTTGATTCCGAAATCTTTTAATGTAGCCGGAATATTTAACTTCACGTTGAATTCATTGATCTTCTCGCACAGACTGTTGATCAGTGATTGCTCAGATGCACCGGCAAGTCCTACTTTACGTGCGATCTCTGCATAACGTTTTGCAGCAACCGGATCTTTTGCGTTGTATTTAATTACATATGGCAGATACATTGCATTTGCAAGACCGTGTGTAATATGACCGGTAGAAAATGCAGCACCTGTCTTGTGTGCCATAGAGTGAACGATTCCAAGTAAAGCGTTGGAAAATGCCATTCCTGCCAGACACTGTGCATTGTGCATCTGTGCTCTTGCTTCCATATTTCCATTATAGGATGCAGGCAGATAATCAAATACCATTTCGATAGCCTGAATAGCAAGTGGATCTGTAAATGCGCAATTAAGTGTAGAAACATAAGCCTCGATCGCATGTGTCAATGCATCCATACCTGTGTATGCAACCTGTTTTGCCGGGAGTCCTTCTACAAGTTCAGAGTCTACGATTGCAACATCTGGTGTGATATTAAAGTCTGCTAACGGATATTTGATACCTTTCGAATAATCTGTAATAACAGAGAAAGCAGTAACCTCTGTTGCTGTTCCGGATGTAGATGGAATAGCTGCAAATTTTGCTTTCTGTCTTAACTCAGGAAAACTAAATGGTGTGATCAGATCTTCAAAAGTAGTGTCCGGATATTCATAAAACGCCCACATAGCTTTCGCTGCATCGATTGGTGAACCTCCACCCATAGCAACGATCCAGTCCGGCTGAAATTCCTGCATTACTTTTGCACCCTTCATAACAGTCTCAACAGATGGATCCGGCTCAACACCTTCAAACAGCTGCACTTCCATGCCTGCTTCTTTTAAGTAATTAACCGCTTTATCCAAGAATCCCTGGCGCTTCATAGAGCCACCACCTACAACAAGAATCGCTTTCTTTCCCTTTAAATTCTTAAGTTCCTCAAGACATCCTTTTCCGTGATAAATATCACGTGGTAATGTAAATCTTGCCATTGTCTGCATCTCCTTTTTAATTAAAACATTACTACTTGTTAATTCTTTAACGCAATTATACATCTGTTAAACATTTAACGCAACGACTTTCTTTTATTTTCTTGTTCTTTTTTAAGTACAAAAAAGGATGCTATTTGCATCCTTTTCGTCCGTTTATTCTTCAGTATCTTCTTTTGTATCTTTTTCAGTATTTTTATCTGTATCATCTTCATCGGAAGAACCGCCTTTTCCTGTTATAACGCGATTGGAACGGCTACTGTAAAAACTACTTGTATCCAATACATAATTACGTGTTGTAACTCCACTTGAACGTCCTGCACTGTTTACAAGGATTGCTTTAAATAAAGTCTCCCCTTCCGGCATCTTGATCGGTCCTGTATATTTTTTTGATGAGGTTGTTGGAGTCTTTCCACTCATCGTATAATATGCAGTATACCCGGACGGCACTTTGATCTCGATTGACTGGCCACTCTCATACTGTCCGGTAGACGGTGAAATTGCAGGTGCTTCCTCGATTGGAAATTCAATTGTGTAAATCTTCTCCGCCGTATCACTCGGCACACCCTTCTTATTCACGGCAATTGCACGGACAACGGTCTCACCTTCATCAAGCTGAATTGGATCTTTATATTTTTTACTGTGAAATGTCGGATCTTTACCATCTGTTGTATAGTAGATCGTCATACCTTTTTTTGCAGCCAGAGTTACCTGCTGTACATCATCATATGTCTTTTTATCATCCAGACTGTATACCGGCTCGGAAACTACGTAATCAGACAGTTTTTCCTGTACAGAATCACTGGCATTATAAAGAAGCGCAGGAATTTTAAGAGCCTGATCGGTATCCAGATAAAACTGGAAACAAGCATCATAAATATCTGCATTTTTCGACTGATCATCGATCGCATCGAGAAAAAGACTTTCTGCTTTTTCGTCTTCACCCATTCCAAGATATGTCTTGGCAAGCCCTGTATATGCTTCCGATCCTGCCTTCTTCTTGCTGATTGCCTCTTTATAATACGTTTCTGCCCGCTTATATTCCTGATTCTTTCTCGCTTTATCGGCAGTACTTACAATACCTGTATAAGAATTAATATAAAGCGCATAACTGATTCCACCGACCGCAGCAATACAGAACGCCATAACAAGAAGGACAATTCTGCGTTTTCTGCGCAGTCTTGCCTTCCGCTGCTCTTTTTTCTTGCGATTCGCAGAAGCAATTCTTTGACTCTCCGGCTGTCTTACTACTGTCGTACGCCCGGTTGCACGGGCATTCACAGTTCTTCCCGTCGCACGTGTGTTCACCGTTTTCCCAGTTGCACATGTGTTCACCGTTCTCCCGGTCGCACGGGCATTCACACGTCTTCCGGTGTTACTTCGAACATCCACGCGTGTCTTATCATCCATAAAATATGTCGGTGGCTCTTTCCCATCATTCTGTTCATCTATTGAAAACCGAATCTGTTCGGTCAGCATATCATCAAGAGGATTATAATCAGGAACAATACGGACTTCTTTTCCACATGCATCACAATATAACATACCTTCCGGTATCTCATGTCCACAATATTTACATTTCATGCTTCTGTAAGCCCTCCTCCCTCATAGATTTCTTAAAACTCCACTATTATACTTCAAAGTACGCGTGCTTGCAACATAAAAAGTTACGAATTTTTTGTGAATGTCTGCTCGAACTCTTCCGCGGACATTAAAATCTTTCTCGGTTTTGTTCCTTCTTCGCCGCCCACAACGCCAGCTTCAAAGAGCTGATCCATAATGCGAGCCGCACGGTTAAATCCGATTTTGAAAGTACGCTGCAGCATTCCGATCGATGCTTTATCCTTCTCAATGATTAGACGCCCCGCTTCAACAAAATGTATATCTTTCTCATCCGGATCAGAACCGGTTATCGTTCCACTTCCGATTTCAGTCGTATTTACATGATTTACAATTTCTTCATCGTAACTATTATCTACGTTCTGTCCTTTTAAATATTCAACCACTTCCTGTACTTCTTTATCTGTTACAAATGCGCCCTGTACTCTGGCCGGTTTCTGGTAACCGGAAGGATAAAAGAGCATGTCTCCTTTTCCAAGAAGTTTTTCCGCACCGTTCATATCAATGATCGTTCTGGAATCAACACCGGATGATACCGAAAATGCAATTCGAGATGGCATATTCGCTTTGATCAGTCCGGTAATGACATTGACAGACGGTCTCTGTGTTGCAACAACAAGGTGGATGCCGGCTGCTCGGGCAAGCTGTGCCAGTCGGCAGATGGATTCTTCCACATCACCCGGTGCGACCATCATAAGATCCGCAAGCTCGTCGACGATAATCACAATCTGTGGCATAAGCTTCGATTTTGCCGGTTCTCCTTCGGAAGGCTCCGGCATAGATCTTACTTTTTCATTGTATCCTTTCATGTCACGCACGTTGTGTTCTGCAAATGCCTGATATCTTCTTGTCATCTCTGCAACAGCCCAGTTTAGTGCACCGGCTGCTTTTTTCGGGTCTGTAACGACTGGAATCATAAGATGTGGAATTCCATTATAAACACTCAGCTCTACAACCTTCGGATCGATCATAATAAGTTTCACTTCATCTGGTGTTGCTTTGTATAAGATACTCATGATCAGCGTATTAATACAAACCGATTTACCAGATCCTGTAGCGCCTGCGATCAGAAGATGTGGCATCTTTGCAATATCTGTCACAACGACTTTCCCGCCAATATCTTTTCCTGCTGCAAATGCAATCTTGGAAGGATTGTTCTGGAACTCATTTGTTTCCAGAAGATCCCTTAACATTACTGTTGAATTTTCTTTATTCGGAACTTCAATACCAACCGCTGCTTTACCAGGGATCGGTGCTTCAATACGAATATCCGGTGCCGCAAGATTTAATTTGATATCGTCTGCGAGTCCGACGATCTTACTTACCTTTACGCCCATCTCCGGCTGCAGTTCGTATCTTGTAACGGCAGGACCACAGCTTACATTCGTCACCGTAACCTGTACGCCAAAGTTTTTCAGTGTCTGCTGTAATTTCATTGCCGTTTCTCGAAGCTGTGCATCGGATTCTCCGCTTGTGTTTTTTCCACGCTTCAACAGTGAAAGTGGAGGAAATACATATTTTGCATTTGCATTCTCGTTCGTCTTTGCAACAGTGGCTGCAACTTTTGCTGTTTCATTTGCCAGCTCCTGTGCTGTTTTTTTCGATTTTCTCTGACGAGGAGCTACGATCTCATCCTGTGACATGTCGTTTCCACGGTGAATTTCAAATGCAGGTTCCGTAGGGGCTTCCTTTTTTTCTGCCCCCATTGCCTGCATCATTTCCACATCCGGAACAACTTCGCGCATATCATCAGATGCCGGAATATGGCCATCGCCGATAGTGGTATTAAATGATACCCCTTCTACATGTCTGCCGATACGCTTACCTTTTTCACTTGTTTTTTGTTCCTTCTGTCTCTCGTTCTCAATCTTTTGTTCTTCTTTTTGTTTTTCTTTTTCTATACGTTTCTTTTCTCGTTCTTTGTTACGTTCTTCTCTTCGTGCAGCAGAAGCTTTCTTTCTTCGCGCAGAATCTTCCTTTGCTTTTCCGTATGCACGGTCGCTTCCTGCTTTCACACTTTTCAGCAACGATTTACCACTCATAATAACAAAGCAGATGATCATCAAAATCAGAATCACCACATATGCACCTGCAATTCCAATGACCGGAACAAGTACCTCTGCAATCTTTTCACCTGTTTTCCCACCAATCTTATCAATAAGTTCCAAAAGTGCACAGGTAAGAATCATAAATACAAGTCCAAATATTGTTTTAAAATATGCATTTACATTTCCTTTATTTGAAATAAGAAAAGCTACAACTCCAAAAAGGACAAATGGAATCACATATGCAACCGCACCAAATACGGAATATAAAATATTTGCTACTTTTGCTCCAGCCATTCCGCCCATTCCAAAATTACTCAGCATGATCAGGATACTGAGTGCCAGGCAAAGCCATATTGTGATCTCGTCCTTCAGAAAGCTTGCTTCTTGTTTTTTCTTTTTTGTCTGTCTTGTCGTCTTCTTTCGCTTAGACTTTGTCGCCATACAATAACCCCCTTATTCTTGGCAATACTAAAAGTAGTATAGCATTTTTGACCGGCAATGTCATCACGATAATTTCATCCATATAAAATGCCGTTGAAAAAGCACCCCTATACCGAAAGCCAGCATAAAGGTGCTTATGAATTTTTCAAATCATTAACAAATTTTTAAACCTGGGCAAGTGCCTGCTCTAAATCAGCGATAATGTCATCGGCATTTTCAATTCCAACGCTGAAACGAATAAGATCCGGCTGAACACCAGCTTCTCTTAATTCTTCGTCATTCATCTGTCTGTGTGTATGGCTTGCCGGATGAAGCACACAGCTTCTGGCATCTGCCACATGTGTAACGATGGCGATCATCTTTAAGCTGTCCATCATACGAACGGCTGCATCTCTTCCGCCCTTCAATCCAAATGTAAGTACGCCACATGTTCCGTTTGGCATATACTTGGATGCAAGATCATAATACTTATCTCCTGGCATAGACGGACAACATACCCATGCAACTTTTTCGTGGTTTTTAAGATACTCTGCTGCTTTCAGTGCATTCTCACAATGTCTCGGAACACGTAAGTGGAGTGTTTCCAGACCGAGATTTAAGAGAAATGCATTCTGTGGTGCCTGAATGGAACCCAAATCTCTCATAAGCTGAGAAGTTGCTTTTGTAATATATGCCGCTTTTCCAAATTTCTCTGTATAAACAATACCATGATAAGTCTCATCCGGTGTTGTAAGTCCAGGGAATTTATCTTTATGCGCTTCCCAGTCAAAGTTACCACTTTCAACGATTGCTCCGCCAACGCAGGATGCATGTCCATCCATATATTTTGTAGTAGAGTGTGTAACAATGTCTGCTCCCCACTCAAACGGACGGCAGTTGATCGGAGTTGCAAATGTATTATCAACGATAAATGGTACACCATGTGCGTGCGCTGCTTTTGCAAACTTTTCAAAGTCCAGTATGACAAGAGCCGGATTGGCAATGGTCTCACCGAACACAGCTTTTGTATTCTCTTTGAATGCTGCATTTAATTCTTCTTCTGAGCAATCAGGCTCAACAAATGTAGCATCAACGCCCATCTTCTTAATTGTGTGGGCATACAAATTGTATGTTCCACCGTAAAGTGCGGATGCACATACAATATGATCTCCTGCTTCAACGATATTCATGATCGCATAGAAGTTTGCTGCCTGACCGGAGGATGTAAGCATGGCTGCAACACCGCCTTCAAGATCACAGATCTTAGCTGCAACTGCATCGTTTGTCGGATTCTGAAGTCGTGTGTAAAAGTATCCGGATTCTTCCAGATCAAATAATCTTCCCATTTGCTCGCTGCTGTTGTATTTAAATGTTGTGCTCTGATAGATTGGAAGTACACGTGGTTCCCCATTCCCAGGCTCATAGCCAGACTGGATACATTTTGTTTCCATTTTGTAATTGCTCATTTGATTTCCTCCTGCTCATTTCTTTAATTCTGTCATTAAATATATTGCTGCTTCAGTTTCTGAACCATCTGCATATAAAGTGCCTGGCACGCAGTCTTTTTATCCTCTTCAATCAGCTGTACACATGGCAGCAAATAGTTCAAATATAACTCTCTGTAAATATCAGATGCATTGTTCTGCATATTCATGATTAGTACAAGACCAGGCGCAATATCATAGTAGTCTTCTACAGTACTACGTCCTTTTTCTGTCTGCATCATGTAGTTATCTCGAAATTCACGCATCAATGTAAGCTCATAACAATCATCTGATTTATTCATATGCTCACAGACAGCTGTCGTAATATAACACAATTTCTTACGGAAGCCTCCTGCGATTTCTTCATATGTAGAGTAAGAAAGGGTTAAGGAATTAATCTTCTTTTCATTCCAAAGTTCCACGATTCGATGCGCCAGTTTTATACAATCTTCATTTTTGGAATAATTAATAAATGGAACAATGTATACAACCATATTGATATTAAAGTCTACACCCATTCGCTCTTTTTCTTTTTTTGACTTTTCCTGTATCTTCTCATAAGCATAAGATGGAAGAACCTGCGCCAGTCTTTCGATAAGCATCGCTTTTTCCGGCTCCTCTTCACAGGCAAGAAGACCTTCCAGTTCTACAAGATCAGCGCGATACTTCGAATATCCTGCTTCAAAAACTTCATTGTACGTCTTTTTTCGGAATTCTTTGACATGCGTAAGCATCTCATCAAACATTTCCTGCAGTGTTGTCTCCATATAATATCCATGCCCTTTCTTATAATGTCTCAATTATTATAATTATTCTTCCCAGTTGTGATATACATCCTGAACGTCATCATCATCGTCCAACATATCAAGTGTTTTCTGAATACTTGCGATATCTTTTGCATCTGTAAGTTCTACATAAGTCTGTGGAATCATAGTTACTTCAGCAGATGCCATCGGAATTCCTGCATCCTCCAAAGCCTGACGTACGTCACTGAATGCATCTGGATCTGTGATCACTTCAAAGCTGTCTTCTTCCTCGGCAAAATCATCTGCGCCTGCATCAAGTGCCTGCATCATCAGCTCATCAGCATCTCCTTCGTACTCTTCCTTATCAATGATGATCTGACCTTTTCGGTCAAACATAAAGGATACACATCCTGGAGTTCCTACGTTTCCGTTTCCTTTAGTAAATGCATTCTTAACATTTGTTGCAGTACGGTTTCTGTTATCTGTCAGAGTCTCTACGATGATTGCTGTTCCGTTCGGACCATATCCTTCATATGTAATATGCTCGTAGTTTGCAGCGTTGGCATCTCCGGATGCTTTCTTAATATTTCTCTCAATCGTATCATTTGGCATGTTGTTTGCCTTTGCTTTTGCAATAACATCGCGAAGTCTGCTATTATTAGAAGGATCTGCGCTTCCTCCCTCTTTTACAGCTACTGCAAGCTCTTTACCGATCTTTGTAAAAATCTTACCCTTTGCCGCATCATTTTTCTCTTTCTTATGTTTGATATTTGCAAATTTTGAATGTCCAGACATAAATCTAATCTCTCCTTGTATCTATTCTTAATATATTCACATCTTTTGATTTTAACACTACTTTGCCAGTTTTTCAATCTTAACTGTGTCTATCGTATTATTATCTACAGAAAGGATCGTAAATCGATACGGTTCAAACACAACAGAACACTTCTCATCCTCCGCAGGAATTCTCTCTAACTGCTTAATGAGGAATCCATTCAATGTATCGCATTCTTCCTCTTCAAAAGAAATGTGCAAAAGATCTTCCAGTTCTTCCAGATCGGTAAGACCATCCACCAGATAACTGCCGTCCACCTGCGCGTGAATCATCGAATCATCCTCATCATGTTCATCTAAAATATTTCCGACAATCTCTTCGAGAATGTCTTCCATAGCAACAAGTCCGGAAGTCTGTCCATACTCATCCAAAACTATGACAATATGATTTTTCTCCGCCTGCATCTCTTTAAACAGCTTATCAATACTTTTCGTCTCAGGTATAAATGCAACCGGTCTTATATAGTCTTTTAAATCTTTCACCGGACATTTTCTCAAATTTTCATCCAAATAGCACGTCGCTGCCTCTCTTAGATGAATAAAACCTGTGATTTCATCAATATCATTTTCATAGATCGGAAATCTGGAAAAATTTTCTCCCAGCATAAATTGAAATGCATCCTCCAGTGTCTGCGATGCATCGATCCCGATAATGTTTTTTCGATGTGTCATAATATCTTTGGCATCCTTATCCATATATCGGAAAATATTACGGATCAGCCCGGCAGCTTTACGTATCTGCACCTCATCCATCTCATCATCCAGTTTTAGATTCTGTCTGATCCTTTGAAATAAACTCTTTTGTTTTTCTTCAATACTCATTAGAAATAATCCACCTGTTCTATAACTTTTCCTTTACTTATAAATTCTCTTGGAACTCGTTTTCCAAGATCACATACAAATTCATAATTAAATCTTCCGGACAGTTCACTTAACGTTTCCACCGGCAAAAATGCATCTTCATCCCGACCGATCAGTGTTACTTTATCTCCAAATTTCACGTCATCAATGTCGGTTGCATCTACCATGAATTGATCCATACAGATCCGTCCGATGATCGGAGCTTTCTTTCCATGTATCAATACGTATCCTTTGTTTGATAAACTTCTCGGATAACCGTCTCCGTATCCAACCGGAATCGTTACGATCTTTGTTCTTTTATTTGTCTTATATGTACCGCCATAGCTTATCAGTTCGCCCTCGTCTTCCCATTTAACAAATGCGACGTGACTTACAAGCTCCAGTGCCGGTATCAGCGCAACGTTTTCTTTATGCACCTCTTTGGACGGGTACATTCCATAAGTAGAAATACCTGCCCGCACCAGATTCAGATCATCTTGCATACAATCGATGATTCCTGCACTGTTACAGCAATGATAATAAGCGAAATGAACGCCCTCGCCATCCAGTCTGTTTTTCATCCACATATACTTTTCAAACTGCTCGTTTGTATAAGTTTTATCTGTCTCATCTGCTTTTGAGAAATGTGTAAACATTCCTTCCACAATAAGTCCCGGCAGCTTTGAGATTCTTTTGATAACCTCTACATTATTTTCATTGACTTTAAAACCAATCCTTCCCATACCGGTATCCAGTTTGATGTGTACATATGCTTTCTTTCCGAGGCTTAATGCCATCGATGATAATTGCTGTGCCATCTCTTCTGTATAGACCGTCATACGGATTTCATCATTAACAAGCTCTTCTCTCTGATCCGGAAAAACACAACCAAGAATGAGGATTGGTTTTGTAATACCACTCTTTTGCAGAAGGACAGCTTCCTCTAAAGTGGCAACTGCAAATCCCCATACATATGATTTTGAGGATACAAGATGTGCTACCTGAGCAGCTCCATGTCCATAGGCATCGGTTTTCACTACAACGATCATCGGCACATCATCCTGTAAATTGTTCTTCATGTTTTCAACGTTTGCTTCAATTGCATCTAAGTTGATTCGTGCGCATACACGTGTATATTTCTTCATCTTATTTCCTCCTTGTCTGATCATTTCAAGCTAATTTGATTTTTGCCAGAGCATTGAGCAGATCTCTGGCTAATACACTATACATATTTTGTTCTTTGGCAGCGATCTCACCACTGCGTCCATGTAAATAAACACCAAGCACTGTAGCGTCATATACTGATAATCCCTGTGCCATAAGACCGGCGATCACACCACTTAGCACATCGCCTGAGCCACCTTTGGCAAGTGCCTGACAGCCACTCGTATTCACTACTGTGCGTTCGCCTTGGCTGGCGATCATCGTTCTGGAATCTTTTAATACACATGTTACATTCCACTCTTGAGAGAGAGAGGAAAGCACATGATTTCTGTTTCTTTTAATTTCAGCTATTTCCAGACCACTGAGCCTTGACATCTCTTTCATATGCGGCGTAAGAACAAATATTCCTTCTGAAAAACATTCCGTATATTCCAGATGCTTTGCAATGAGATTCAACCCGTCTGCATCTACAAGGCACGGGACTTTCACATTTTTCAAGACTGTCTTTAAAATCTTTTTCGACGTCGTATGCATGCCGATTCCAGATCCGATGCATACTGCATCTGCCCATTCCAAAAGTGCTTTTACCTTTTCTTTCTCAAAATCTATATACGTATCAATGATTGCCTCCGGTAAAAGGGTCTGCAAAATAATACGGTTTGATTCTTCGGTATAAATTTTTACAAGTCCGGCTCCGACACGGTAAGCTGCAGCTGCATTTAAAAATGCGGCTCCGCTCATTCCTTCGCTTCCGGCAATTACGAGTAATTTCCCAAAAGATCCTTTATTGGAATCAGCCGGACGTTTTGGAAGAAGTGCTGCATATTCCCGGTCGTCAAGTGCACATGCAACATTTTCATTTTCATCCATCGTACGCAGTGAAATTCCTATATCCTCTATAAAAACTCTTCCTGCATATTCTTTTCCCGGATAAAGGAAAAGGCCCAGCTTTTGTGCCTGGAATGTGACTGTTATATCTGCTTTGAATGCAACACCTAGTACACAGCCATTTCCGGAATCAATGCCAGATGGAATGTCTACCGCAACTTTTGTTCCAACAGATGTATTCATCCGCTCAATCACATCCCGGTATGTTCCTTCCACCTCTCTGCTTAACCCGACGCCGAATATCGCATCTACAATCACACTGTATGTTCCGTCCGGATACTCATAAACGACCGTTCCGCCTTTGCTTTCATAAAGCATCTTCTGATATTGACATTCACTGCTGCAATGTGCAGGGTTACCAGCCATAAAAACAGTTACATGACAGCCTGCATCTTTGAACATCCTTGCGATTGCAAAACCATCGCCACCATTATTGCCAGAACCACAAATAACTAGAATTTCCGATAAATCAATTCTTTCATCCCGTATTACACGAACTACCCTTTCAGCAGCACGCTCCATCAGATCCAGTGATGGTATATTTAAATTTTCTATTGTATCTTTATCTGCCGCTTTCATACTCTGTCCGTCCGGCAAATATTTCATACTTATCATCTCCTTATTGCGCTCTATTTATCTGCGAGAAAAAAGAACGCATAAAAGCAAGCCTGTCTGCACATGCCCACCTTTATGCGTCTTAACTTACACGTTTTTTCCTTTTTTACGCTGATCTTCATTATAACGACAGATGTTATAAGATAACTGCATCAAACTTTCTGACAGATGTACATTCTCTACGATAATATTCTCCGGCAGATTTAAATCTGTATGCGCAAAGTTCCATATTGCGCGGACACCATTTTCAACCAGCATATTTGCTACTTCAATGGCTTTCTCTTTTGGAATCGTAAGAACAGCGATCTCTACATCATTGTCCTGTACAAATGATTTCAGCTCATCCATCATGCGAATCGGTACGCCACGAATGGAAACTCCTTCCAGACGAGGATTCACGTCAAAGATTCCTGTAAGGATAAATCCACGTTTTTCAAATGCTGCATAGTTTGCAAGTGCCTGTCCTAAATTACCGGCACCAATGATCACGATTTTGTGATCTTCCTCCAGACCAAGAATTTTGCCAATTTCTGTATATAGATATTTGACATTGTAACCATATCCTTGCTGACCAAATCCCCCGAAATTGTTAAGGTCCTGACGAATCTGAGACGCTGTAACTTTCATTCTCTTACTTAATTCATTAGATGAAATGCGCTCTACTCCATTCTCAAGTAGTTCTCCTAAATATCTATAGTATCGTGGCAAACGTCGTATAACTGCTTGTGATATTGCTCGATTATCCAACTCTTTCACCTTCCCATATATATATTCTGTATAACATTATATAAAATTGTTTTGAGAAAGTCAATTTTTTGGTGGATGTTTTCTACACTTTTCGCTATAATGGTTACGTATGTGAATGGATAAGGAGGAAAAATTTATGATACTTTCCTGTCATGGAATTAACAAAGCATTTGGCGAAGAAGTTATCGTAAAGGATGGTTCTTTTCATATAGAAGATCATGAAAAAGCTGCACTTGTCGGTCCAAACGGTGCCGGCAAGTCGGGTCTTTGACACTTCATTTTTAGAAATATTATAAAGAATCTTTTATTTAAG
>JAUNTC010000037.1 GCA_030538915.1 Lachnospiraceae bacterium
CTTCATTGTGGGGAACAATAATACGTCACGGATTGCTTCTGCTCCTGTAAGCAGCATACACATACGATCGATACCAAATCCGATACCACCTGTAGGCGGCATACCGATCTCCAGTGCGTTCAGGAAGTCTTCATCTGTTGTGTTTGCTTCCTCGTCACCCTGTGCAAGCAGTTCTTCCTGTGCTTTGAAACGCTCTCTCTGGTCGATCGGGTCATTTAACTCAGAGTACGCATTTGCCATCTCCCATCCATTCATGAAGAACTCAAAACGTTCTACATAATTCGGGTCTTCCGGTTTCTTCTTTGTAAGTGGAGAAATCTCGATCGGATGATCCATAACAAATGTTGGCTGTAACAGGTGTTTCTCAGCATACTCCTCAAAGAAGAGGCTTAAGATATCACCTTTCTTATGTCTTGCTTCGTATTCGATATGATGCTCGTCAGCTAACTTCTTCGCATCTTCTTCTGTCTCAACTTCATTCCAGTCGATACCTGCATATTTCTTAACAGCATCGATCATTGTAATTCTTTCAAACGGCTTACCAAGGTCGATCTCGATTCCTTTGTAAACAATCTTAGTTGTTCCGAGAACTTCCTGTGCAACATGACGATACAGATTCTCTGTCAGATCCATCATTCCATTGTAATCTGTATATGCCTGGTATAACTCCATCAGCGTAAATTCCGGGTTATGTCTTGTGTCCAGGCCTTCATTACGGAATACACGTCCGATTTCGTATACTCGCTCCATTCCACCTACGATCAGTCTCTTTAAGTAGAGTTCAAGTGAAATACGGAGTTTCAGATCTTCGTTCAATGCGTTGAAATGTGTCTCGAACGGTCTTGCTGCTGCACCACCTGCGTTCTGTACCAGCATTGGTGTCTCTACCTCCAAGAATCCCTGTCCGTTAAGGTAATTTCTGATAGATGCGATGATCTTAGATCTCTTAATAAATGTATCGCGTACTTCCGGATTCATAATAAGGTCTACGTATCTCTGACGGTAACGTGTATCTGTATTTGTCAGTCCGTGGAACTTCTCTGGAAGGATCTGAAGGCTCTTAGATAACAGTTTTACAGCAGATGCATGGATAGAAATCTCACCTGTTTTTGTCTTGAATACTTCACCTTCAAGTCCTACGATATCTCCGATATCCATCTTCTTGAAGTCTTTGTATGCATCTTCTCCGATGCTGTCTCTTGCAACATAAGACTGGATATTACCACTCTGATCAAGAATGTTACAGAAAGAAGCTTTTCCCATAACACGTTTCTGCATGATACGTCCTGCAAGTGTTACGTGCTGTCCTTCCATCTCTTCATATTTTTCCTTCACGTCAGCAGCATGACATGTCACGTCATACTTTGTGATTTCAAATGGATTCTTTCCATTTGCCTGTAAATCAGCGAGTTTCTCTCTGCGGACTTTCTTTAACTGATTTAAATCCGGTTCCTGTGTATTCTTCTGCTCTCCCATTATTTTCTCCTTCCCATTTATGCGACTAAACCCCTCAGTTTCTGAGGGGTCTGATTACGGTCTTCTTACTAGTTTGAACGGCTGATGTCTAAGATGCGATACTGCATTGTTCCTGCCTGTGTCTCAACTTCTACAACATCATTTACAGTCTTACCGATCAGAGCATGTCCTACCGGTGACTCGTTAGAAATCTTACCTTCTAAGCTGTTTGCCTCTGTAGAACCTACAATTTTAAATTCCATCTCTTCGTCAAATGTAATGTCAAATACTTTTACTGTACATCCAACGTTGATCTTGTTATAATCAACTTCATCTTCAACTACAACTTCTGCATTTTTCAAAATGCCTTCGAGTTCTTCAATTCTTGCTTCGATATCTCTCTGTTCGTCTTTCGCTGCATCGTACTCAGCATTCTCTGACAGGTCTCCCTGCTCTCTTGCTTCTTTGATCTTGCCTGCAACTTCTTTACGTTTTACAACCTTTAAATTTTCAAGCTCATCTTCTAACGCTTTTAAGCCCGCATAAGTAAGTAATCTTTTCTTTGCTTCCATTATGCCTTACTCCTTTTCTTTTATTACTACTGCTAAAGTATACTTGTTTTTCTATTTATTTCTATCCTTTATTTCGCCTGTAAAAGCGTAAATAAAGACACTTTCACAATTTCATTATTATATAGAAATTTCTTAATGATGTCAACATTTTTCGCCTATGTTAAATCTTTTCGTACAGAAGTGCTTCCAGCTCTTCGTAAGACTCTGTCCGGTTGATATCATCCCGCAGTTTTGAGGAGCCTTTCATCCCTTTCGTATACCAGGCTACATGCTTTCGCATCTCCCGGATTCCTGCAAAATCACCTTTATACTGGATCTGCAATTTTGCATGGCGAAGCATCGTCTCACGGATTACTTCCGGTGATGGGCGCTCCGGCAGCTTTCCTGTCTTTTCATATTCCAGGAGTTCTCGGAATATCCATGGATTTCCCTGGGCACCGCGTCCGATCATAACACCGTCGCAGCCAGTCTCCTCTCGCATTTTAATCGCCATCTCACCATTTGTTACATCACCATTTCCGATGACCGGAATAGAGACTGCTTCTTTCACCTGGCGGATAATATCCCAATCTGCCTTTCCGGAGTAATACTGTTCTCTCGTTCTTCCATGTACTGCCACCGCTTTTGCTCCGGCAGCTTCAATAATCTTTGCAATTTCTACTGCATTGATATGATCGTCATCAAAGCCTTTTCGTATCTTTACAGTTACTGGCTTCTTGATTGCCTTTGCAGTCTTTGACACAATCTCATAAACGAGTTTTGGCTGAAGCATCAATGCGGACCCTTCTCCGTTTTTTACGATTTTCGGAACCGGGCATCCCATATTGATATCAAGCACTTGAAAAGGCAGATGCTCGATGGACTTTGCGATCTCGCTGATAATATCCGGTTCCGACCCAAACAGCTGCAAGGACACCGGATATTCTTCCGGATGGATCTCCAGCAGTGTTTTTGTATTTTTATTTTTGTACAGCAATGCTTTTGCGCTGATCATCTCCATACATAAAAGTCCTGCCCCCTGCTCTTTACAGAGCAAACGGAAGGGCAGGTCTGTAACCCCCGCCATAGGCGCGAGGATATATGGATTCTCCAGTTTCACTTCTCCAATGTTCATACTAGCGTTTCCTGTTCTTTTGATAAATGATATGAAGGCCTTTCAGTGTCAGCTGTGGGTCATACACATCGATCACATCTGTCTCAGATACGATAATATTTCCCAGTCCTCCTGTTGCAACTACTTTTGCATTCTCATAACCAGACTCTCTTTTCAGTCGGTTAATAATATATTCTGTCTGTCCGATTTGACCGTAGATCAAACCACCCTGCATTGCCGAAATGGTTTCTTTTGCAAGAATGGTAGCTGGTTTCTTGATCTCGATCGCCGGGAGCATGTCTGCCTCTCCCCACAGTGCCTGCGCAGATGTTCGGATCCCAGGTGCGATCACACCTGCTTCAAATGTACCATCTGCTCCGACTATATCGTAAGTCGTTGCTGTTCCAAAATCTACAACGATCACCGGACCACCAAGTAATGTGTATGCTGCCACCGCATCTACGATACGGTCTGCTCCTACCTGACGTGGATTTTCTGTTACAATTCGAATTCCCGTCTTAATCCCTGCAGATACAACCATCGGCTTGATTCCAAAATATTTGATAATCGCACTTCCTAACGAATGCATAATATCCGGAACGACGGATGCAATAATCACATCTGTGATGTCGCTTCCTGCAATTCCATGTCTCTCTACTAACTCACGCAATGTGATTCCATATTCATCCGATGTACGCGGCTGTTTTGATTTCATGCGGAAAGTACCGGAAATCTTATCCCCGGAGAAAATGCCAAGGGTGATGTTTGTATTTCCTACGTCTATAACTAATAACATACGTTTCCTCCTACAGTTCTTCTCCTAAGAAGAACACTTTGTAATACAACTGCAGAGACTGCAGCAGATCCTGTTTTTCTCTCTGTAACTGCTTGATCTTCAACTGGCTTCCGATCTCATCAAACATTGGATCACATTCTTCGGATGTTACTTCAAAGCAAAGCTCACCATTATCTTCATATACTAATGTCAGAATTCCACCGACATCGTGTACATATAATACACACATGATCTTCAGCTCATCTTTTACATGATCTGGCAGTCCTGAAAAATCAGGATTTAAATAATATTTTTCTTCATAAGAATTTGCCCCACAAAGGACGATTTTCTCTTCGTACATAATACCTCCGCTATTTTACAACAGTTTATTTGCGCTGTCTACACATATCCGTAGATTCCACGCACTGACACTTCTCCGGCATAAACGTCTCGCTCTGTGCCGTCTGCAAGCTTTACAATCAGTTCGCCTGTATCATTGATCCCTTTGGCATGGGCTTCATAAGCACCCGCCGGGTCTAATACGCGTACATTTCTGTCTTTGTTTACAAGATGTGCTTCGTATGCGTCTCGAAGTGTAGACAGATTTCCTGTTCTTGTAAATTCTTCATAATATTGTTCAAATCTGGCCATGACCGCTGCTATGATCTCTCCACGTTTTACCGACTTTCCGGTCTCATTTTTCAAAGACGTGGCTGTGTCCCTGATCTCCTCCGGGAAATGTTCCTGGTTTACATTGATCCCTACACCGATCACAACATAATTGATATAATCGATTTCCGTACTCATCTCCGTCAGGATCCCACAGATTTTCTTATTGTTCAGCACAATGTCATTTGGCCATTTGATCTTCGTCTCCACCGGAAGAATATCACAGATTCCTTCTGCCACGCTGAGTGCCATGACAAGCGTCAGCATCGGTGCCTTCGTCGGTGCAAAATCAGGGCGCAATAAAATCGTCATGGAGATACTGTCCCCAGACGGTGATTCCCAGCTTCGTCCGCGTCTTCCCTTTCCGGCACTCTGTCGGTCTGCTACAAATAACGTGCCGTGAGTCGCCCCTTTTTCTCCCTCGGCTTTTGCCTGGATATTCGTAGAGTCCGTCACGTCATAATAGACGACGTCTCTTCCTGCCCACTCTGTATCTATAAGACTTTCTACCTCCGCCTTAGACATAACATCCGGACTGTCCAGAAGGCGGTAGCCTTTATTGCGTACCGCCTCTATTATATAACCTTCTTTTTTCAATTGTTCCATCACTTTCCAGACCGCTGTCCGTGACACCTGAAAATGATCACACAACTGCTGCCCGGATATGTAAGAACTGCTCTCTTTCAGCAGTCGCAAAATCTCCGCCTTCATCTCTTTGTCTGCTCCGTTTTTTATCTTTCGCCGAGAGTCGCAACCATTACTGCTTTGATCGTGTGCATACGATTCTCCGCTTCATCAAATACTTTGGACTGTTCCGATTCAAATACTTCATCTGTAACTTCCATATCGGTAATACCATATTTGTCATAAATCTCTTTGCCGATCTTTGTCGAAACATCATGGAACGCCGGCAGGCAGTGAAGGAAAATTGCACCTTCTCCGGCATTTTCCATAACCTTCTTCGTAACCTTATATGGAGAGAGCTCTCTGATACGCTCTTCCCACACTTCATCAGGCTCACCCATAGATACCCACACATCTGTGTAAATGACATCGGCATCCTTTGTTCCGGCATTCACATCTTCCGTCAGCGTGATTGTTCCGCCACTTTCTTTGGCATAACCTTCACATACTTCTACCAGCTCTTTCGCCGGGAAATAATTTTTCGAAGTACATGCTGTAAAATGCATTCCCATTTTCGCGCATGCGATCATAAGAGAATTGCCCATATTGTATCTGGCATCACCCATATATACGAGATGGATTCCTTCCAGCTTTCCAAAATGCTCTCGGATTGTCAGTAAATCTGCCAGCATCTGTGTCGGATGATACTCATTCGTCAGACCGTTCCACACCGGTACCCCTGCATACTTTGCAAGTTCTTCCACACGTTCCTGCCCAAATCCACGATACTCAATACCGTCAAACATTCTTCCTAACACACGGGCTGTATCTTTGATACTCTCCTTCTTACCAATCTGAGACCCGCTCGGATCAAGATAAGTTGTACCCATTCCCATATCATGAGCTGCAGTTTCAAAAGAACATCTCGTTCTTGTACTCGTCTTTTCGAAAATAAGCGCAACATTCATCCCTCTGTATTTATCAATCAGAGTACCGTTTTTCTTCTTATTCTTAAGATCAGCTGCAAGATCCAGCATGTATGTGATCTCTTCTTTTGTAAAATCTTTCAGTGTCAAAAAATGTCTGCCTTTTAAGTTCATCCTTCATATCCTTCTTTCTAAGTTGCAAATGCCTGTTGTCTCCCTGTTACGATATGGTTGTTTTTTCTTTATTTTTCCTTGCTTCCAATCTCTGTCATAGACTTTACAAGTCCTGCCATTCCTTGGATCTCAGACGGAATAATGATCTTTGTTGCCTTTCCGTCTGCTGCCTTCTCAAATGCTTCTAAGCTCTTCATTGTAAGCACAGCCTCATCTGCACCGGCTTCTTTCAGGAAGCGGATACCATCTGCATTGGCCTGCTGTACTTTCAGGATTGCTTCCGCTTCACCTTCGGCCTCACGGATCATTGCTTCTTTCTGGGCTTCTGCCTTCAGGATCGCTGCCTGCTTCTCTGCTTCTGCATCAAGGATCGCAGACTCTTTATGGCCTTCTGCCACAAGAATTGTAGACTTCTTCTCACCTTCTGCACGAAGAATGGCCTCACGTCTCTCACGCTCTGCCTTCATCTGTTTCTCCATTGCATCCTGGATCGCTGCCGGTGGAATAATGTTCTTAAGCTCTACACGATTTACTTTAATACCCCATGGATCTGTTGCTACATCTAAGGATGCACGCATCTTCGTGTTGATCGTCTCTCTTGATGTCAGTGTCTGGTCAAGTTCCAAGTCTCCGATAATGTTACGAAGTGTTGTCGCTGTTAAGTTTTCGATTGCCATGATCGGGTTTGCAACACCGTAGCAGAACATCTTCGGATCTGTGATCTGATAAAATACAACCGTATCAATTCGCATCGTTACGTTATCTTTTGTAATAACCGGCTGTGGTGCAAAATCTACAACCTGCTCTTTTAAATCTACACGTCTTGCTACACGGTCAAAGATCGGAACTTTAAAATGAAGTCCTGTTGTCCATGTTGCCTGGTAAGCTCCCAGTCGCTCGATAACTAATGCCTCTGCCTGTCTTACGATCTTCACACAGGAAATAATAAGCATCAAAATTAATACAATAATAACTAATAAAAGTACTTTTCCTAAAAACATATTTACGCCTCCTCTTTTTTCTCTCTTACTATCAGTTTCACACCCTGAATACCTTCTACTACTACAATCTGGTCATGGGCAATCTTTCCATCCGGTTCATCCGTCTTGGCCGACCACTCCTGCCCACGCACTTCTACGCGCCCCTTCGCCTGTAGTGTATCGATATCTTCCGTTACCAGTGCATGCTCGCCTATCAGGCTCTCCGCATTCGTCTTCTGTCGCTCTTGATTAAAGTACTTTACTGCCAGTGGTCTTGTGAGCACCAGTAAAATAATAGAAACTATGAGAAATACCGCTATCTGGACAACAAGGCCAAAGCCTAACACTCCACTTACAAATGCTACCAGAGCACCGCCTGCGAACCAGATCGTCGTAAGTCCCATAGTCAGGATTTCAATTATGAGCAAAACAACAAACAAAACAAGCCAGTATACCGTCTGCATAATACACACCTTCTTTCGTTCATGCATTATTTTTATAACCATTATCTTACTATATTTTATAAGATAACGCAATTCCAACCGTATACTGACTTTCTTAATCTTTTATTTATTTTCTCTGTCTTTTCACTTCAAACATGAGAACCGTCGCTGCGATTGCCGCATTCAACGACTCCACCTCGCCACTCATCGGAATAATAATGTAGTGGTCTGCCACTGCTGCCGTTTCATCCCGCAGCCCGTTTCCTTCATTTCCGATAAGAAATGCACAGGACTTTCTGTAATCTTCCTCGTCATAGGCTTTCTTTCCATCAAGGTGAGCCGCATAGACTGTCACGCCGACATCCTTTATCTTCTGGATCGCATCCAGAATATCCTCGGCATAACAAAATGGCATTCGGTAAATAGAGCCCATCGTCGAGCGGATCGTCTTTGGATTGTAAATATCTACACAGTCTCTGCTCAGGATTACACCTGTCACTCCTGCTCCCTCCCCGGTACGAAGGATCGTTCCTAAGTTTCCCGGGTCCTGGAGATTATCAAGCACAAGGAGATGTCTCTTCTCTCCGGAAATAATATCCTCCAGTGCATATTTTTTCTGCGCCACCACACATAAGATTCCCTGCGGTGTCTTCGTATCGGATGCATATGCAAATACAGTATCCGTAAACAGTTCCGTATGTACCTTTGCTTTTGAAGCGATCTCATCTACCAACTTCTTTTCCTTTTTATAGAAAGATTCGGATACGTAAATCTCTCTTAATTCTTCTGCCGGAACTTCACGGAACATCCGAATTCCCTCTACAAGAAATACCCCTTCTTCATCTCTCAGTTTTCTTTTCTTTCTTAAATTAACCAGTCTTTTGACTTTTCCATTTGATGTACTAGTAATCATTCTCTCTATCCTTTAAATTTACATTTTGAATCGGTATCCTACACCCCATATTGTCTCAATGTACTGTGGGTTAGATGTATCCATCTCGATCTTCTCACGAATCTTTTTAATATGTACAGTAACTGTCGCGATATCTCCTACGGATTCCATATCCCAGATTTCTCTGAAAAGCTCATCCTTTGAATAGACATGATTCGGGTGCGCTGCCAGGAAGGCAAGCAGATCGAATTCCTTTGTCGTAAATGTCTTTTCTTCGCCATTGACCCACACACGTCTTGCTGTTGTATCAATCTTAAGTCCACGGATCTCCATTACTTTATTCTTTTCTGCCACACTGCCGATCAGACGATCATATCTTGCAAGATGTGCTTTTACACGGGCAACAAGCTCGCTCGGGCTGAACGGCTTTGTCATGTAATCGTCTGCTCCAAGTCCGAGCCCTCGAATCTTATCGATGTCATCTTTCTTTGCAGATACCATGACGATTGGAGTATTTTTCTCATCTCTTACTTTTCGGCAGATTTCAAATCCATCTACACCCGGAAGCATCAGATCCAGGATCAAGAGATCGTAATCTCCCTCAAGTGCCATCACAAGTCCATTCTCTCCGTCATTTGCAACTTCTACATCAAATCCACTCAGTTCCAGATAGTCCTTCTCCAGATCTGCAATTGCCTCTTCATCTTCTACTATCAAAATTTTACTCATTTACCGGTACCTCCTGATATTTTCTCAAAACAAAATACATTGTCGTTCCTGTATCCTCTCTGCTGGTCGCCCAGATCTTGCCACCATGTTCTTCCACGATCTTCTTAACAATGGAAAGTCCGATACCGCTTCCACCTTTCGATGAATTTCTCGAAGCATCGGTTCGATAAAATCGATCGAAAATATTTGGCAGGTCTTTTGCCTCAATTCCTTTTCCATTATCTTCCAGCTCTACCTGGATGAAATCACCGACGTCCTTCACGCGAAGGTTAATGATCGGTTTCAATTTATCCATATATTTGAGCGAATTATTTACAATATTGTGGACTACACGTTTGATCTGCTCTGCATCTGCAATGATTTTAACACTTGGATCTACATAATTGAAATATCCAAACTCTACATTTTTTGACTCAAGCTCCAGAGACAAGTCTTCTGCGCAATCCGTAAAATAATCATTTACAGAAATAATATTAAAATTATACGGAATGCGGTTCGTATCGATCTTTGAGTACAGTGTAAGTTCATTGATCAATGTGTCCATCTCTGATGCCTTATTATAAATCGTGCGAATGTACTTATCTCTTTTTTCCGGCGTGTCTGCCACTCCGTCGATAATTCCTTCCGCATACCCTTTGATAGCTGTCACCGGTGTCTTAAGATCATGAGAAATGTTACTGATCAGTTCCTTATTCTCTCTGTCGTACTTAATCTTTTCTTCTGCATTATCTTTCAATCGCTTGCGCATATCTTCCAAATCCGCACAGAGCTGTCCAAGCTCATCGTCCGCCTCCGGCTTTATCTCAAAATCAAGATTGCCTTCCTTAATATTGTTGGCTGCTTTCTTCATCTTTGACAACGGTCCCATAATGCCACGGTAGATCCACATAATGAGAATAAGTGCAGTCAAAACCAAAACAACTACAATTACAAATAACAGATCAACGAAAAATTCTTCCACTTCCGGAATAACATTTTTCACATCAGTCAAAATGAAAGCGCTTCCTTTCGCTCCATCCGGATATTTAAAATCAATCTGCTTTACAAGCATCTGTGCAACTCCGCCAAGGTACACACCATTTTTCGCATTCGAATCTGCTTCCCCGTACTTTGGAAGTTCCGGAATGACATCTTGCGTTGCCTTGCCGTTGGCTCCCATATATACGATTGTATCATCTTTTCTGACAAGCAGAAATGCTTTTTTGTAGGAAAGCTTCTGGTTAAATTTATCCAGTTTTGTCGCATCGTTCATTTCTTCCGGGTCTTCGACGATCATCTGCTTTAAATCGTCATAAGACCTTTCTGTCACCTTTGAGAGCATCTGCATGGAGTTTGACAGACTCTCTAATGTCGTATCCTTGATTCCATATGTTTTTTCAATCGCATGGATCTGATATCTGCACAGCACAACTCCCATGGAAGTTGTCAAAATGATCGGAATCAATATAATTGTTAAAAATGCAATTACTAATCTATTTTTAATCTTCATAAAAAATCTCCTCCGATCTCAAGTATAGCATGAAAAAAGGTGCTTCACACGAAAGCACCTCTAAACATTTCTAAAAATTTTATAAATAAGATTTCAGCACATCTACCTTATCTGTCTTTTCCCATGAAAGGTCGATATCTGTACGTCCAAAGTGTCCGTAAGCTGCTGTCTGTTTGTAGATCGGTCTTCTAAGATCCAGCATCTTGATGATTCCTGCCGGACGAAGGTCGAAGTTCTCACGGATGATCTCAACTAATTTTTCATCTGATAATTTTCCTGTTCCAAATGTATCAACCATGATAGATGTCGGGTGTGCTACACCGATCGCATAAGAAAGCTGGATCTCACATTTTTTAGCAAGTCCTGCTGCTACGATATTCTTAGCTACATAACGTGCTGCATATGCTGCGGAACGGTCAACCTTTGTACAGTCTTTTCCGGAGAAAGCTCCACCGCCGTGACGGGCCATTCCACCGTATGTATCTACGATGATCTTACGTCCTGTCAGTCCGCTGTCTCCGTGTGGTCCACCGATCACGAAACGTCCTGTCGGGTTGATAAAGAATTTTGTATCTGCATCAACCATCTCTGCCGGAAGGATCTCGTCGAATACATATTTTTTAATATCTTCATGGATCTGCTCCTGTGTCACATCTGGATCATGCTGTGTAGATAATACAACTGCATCGAGACGCTTCGGAACATCATTCTCATCATACTCTACTGTAACCTGTGTCTTTCCATCCGGACGAAGGTATGTAAGTGTCCCGTTCTTTCTTACTTCTGTAAGTCTTCTTGCAAGCTTCTGCGCAAGTGAGATCGGATATGGCATAAGCTCCGGTGTCTCATCTGTTGCATAACCAAACATCATACCCTGGTCTCCTGCACCGATCGCATCGATCTCTTCCTCAGACATTGTACGCTCTTTTGCTTCCAGTGCCTTGTCAACTCCAAGAGCGATATCTGCCGACTGCTCATCGATCGCTGTGATCACGCCACATGTCTCAGCGTCAAATCCATATTTTCCTCTTGTATAACCAATCTCTTTTACTGTGTCACGTACAATTTTCTGAATGTCTACGTACGCATTTGTTGTGATCTCACCCATAACAAGAACCATACCCGTTGTAGTTGTTGTCTCACAAGCTACACGGCTCATCGGATCCTGCTCCATTAACGCATCAAGGATTGCGTCTGAGATCTGATCGCACATCTTATCCGGATGTCCCTCTGTTACTGATTCGGATGTAAATAATCTTTTTTCCATTTCATTCTCCCTTCCACTTTCTCTTGTGTGTCCTTATGTTCTATACATAATCGACCACGATACGAAAAAACAGCCCACAACAAGCGGACTGTTTATATTTTCATATATCAATCTTCTTATTGTTCGATTACTCGCTCAGGTTGGCACCTTCCCATAAGGGGGTTGCCGCAGCTTCTCAGATCCTTTGTATCTCCACTGCTCTGAATAAGAGAAAGTTTGCAATATTAATTATTTTCATTGTTCATGTTAAACCATACACGCTTTAACAGAAATTGTCAACTGATTTATCCAACTTTTAATTTGAATTTCTGGATCTCTTTCTCAGTCTCTACTTTTTCAATGATACCACCAAGGCTTCTGAGTTTCTCTTCAAAATGCTCATATCCTCTCTGGATGTATACGATATCATCTACAATTGTAATGCCCTCTGTCGCAAGTCCTGCGATACAAAGTGCTGCTCCTGCACGAAGGTCCGGTGCGCTTACTCTTGCTCCGCTGAACTTCTCAACGCCTTCGATTGTTGCAGAATTGCCTTCGATCTTTACATTAGCTCCCATTCTTGCAAGCTCATCGAGGTATTTGAAACGGTTTTCAAAAATACTCTCTGTAATCGTGCTTGTTCCTTTGCAAAGTGCAAGTGTCACACCGATCTGTGGCTGCATATCTGTCGGGAAACCAGGATATGGTAATGTCTTAACGTGTGTGCTTCTAAGTGCTCCCTTAGATACAACACGTACTGCATCGTCAAATTCTTCTACTTCGCATCCAATTTCTTCCAGTTTTGCAACTGTCGCCTCTAAATGCTTCGGAATAACGTTCAATACTGTAACGTCTCCTCTTGTAGCTGCTGCCGCAAACATAAATGTTCCAGCCTCGATCTGATCCGGGATTACTGAATACTCTGTACCGTGAAGTGCTTTCACACCACGGATCTTGATCACGTCAGTTCCGGCTCCACGAATATTGGCTCCCATACTGTTCAGGAAGTTTGCAACGTCTACAACGTGTGGCTCCTTTGCCACGTTCTCCATAATTGTCAGACCATCTGCCATAGCAGCTGCCATCATAACATTGATCGTAGCTCCTACGCTGACAACGTCAAAATAAATATGTTTACCGACAAGTCTCTCAGCCTCTGCCATGATCTTGCCGTATTCAATCTCAACTTCTGCGCCAAGTGCACGGAATCCCTTCAGATGCTGATCGATCGGTCTGCTTCCGATGTTACATCCTCCCGGCAGTGCTACTTCTGCATGTTTGTACTTTCCAAGCATTGCTCCGAGCAAATAATAAGATGCACGGATCTTTTTAATATAATCATATTCTATACTGAAATCACGAATGCCTTTTCCGTTGATCGTTACAGTGTGTCGATCAATTCGATTCACTGTTGCTCCGATACCGGCAATTGCATCCAGTAAGACATTAATGTCATTCACGTCTGGAAGATTCTCAATCTTAACCGTATCGTCTGCCATGATTGCAGCCGCAAGAATTCCAAGTGCTGCGTTCTTTGCTCCCCCTATTGCAACCTCTCCAACTAACGGATGGCCACCTTTAATAATATACTGTTCCATTAATCACACCTCTATGCAAGATTACTTTCCATGTTCAAGAATGTATATTGGATATAGCATTTTATGTCCATTCTTTTCTAAAACCGGAAGACTCCCACCTTCCGACTCCTTGCTATTATAGCACAAATCCAATATTTGTAAAATATTTTTTATTTTTATGTAACTATTCTGTAACATTTTCTTCTGTTTCGAGCACACGAAGAACTGCCTCGATCGTCTCTTCTAAGCTTCGCCCATCTTCACTGACCGTAATGTCTGCATACTTTTCAAACAATGCAGTACGCTCCTCATAAAGATGCTTCAGAGTCTGTCCTTCCTTAAGAACGACCCCTCTGTTTTTTGCGTTGCTGATTCTCTGATTGATGGTTTCATAGGACGCTTTTAAATAAACGATCCTGCCAGTTTTCTGAAAATGTCTCATCGCATTCTCGCAATAGACAACACTTCCTCCTGGTGATATCACAGAGCGTTCTTCATTGACATCGGAATTTACGCGATCCTCAATCTTTAAGAATCCGTCGATTCCTTCTTCTGCTATGATCTCTTTTAAGAGGCGATTCTCCTCCTTCTGGATCAGAAGATCTGTGTCCACAAACTGATACCCCAATCGCTTTGCTACAACAACCCCAACTGTACTTTTTCCAACCGCCGGCATACCTATAAATACGATATTCTTCATATTTTTCATCCTTTAGTCTGTATTTGTTTGAAATCTTTTGATACTTATTACATTTTAATCCTACCCATTTTAACATAAGATTCCTTTTTCGTCCACTTCTTGCTTCAGAATCTACTGCCTTTACAAGATTCGAACTCATTTTTTATCATTTTCTGACCAATTCTACCAATACCGCTCTGCCTGATCTGCCAACGGATACTTTACCATAAAAAATAAGAACCGGAAATCCTTTTATTCCTCCGGTTCTTATTTTGTATAAATTATCTCTTCAGGATACACTCTCATTCAGAAAATAATATTTTCTCTGAAAGTTTCTCCGCTCCTGCCTTCGGCGGCATATCTCCTGACAGGTCATTACCCACACCAGCTCACGAAGCCAGTCATCTTCCATTTTCGTCGGAAGATCATCTGTTTTATCCTTCTGCTTATCTGCAAAGTCGATCTGACCTTTCACATTTGCATAAACACGACCGCATATCATCTGTATTTGCAAACGATCCGGATACTCATCATAAATCATACTGACGTCATATTCCAGCCGGTCGCATTCTGCCTCTACATATGGCAGAATCTTTTTCACTTCGGCCGGATACATACTCTTCATATAAGATACATCCCGGCTGTTTTCCCGCTCCCAGGCTGTATCGATTGGCAGCTGATTTTGATATGCCATATAAAAAGGCAGTTTCTCGCTCATCGGTTCTGCTCCTTCCAGGGAAATTATCTGCTTTATTATATGCATTTTTTCATAAGCTGTTCCCTGAAATCTTTTCTGTTATTCATTTTTTGCGGCTTCAAAATTCCGATGCAGAAGTTTGTGTTCTTTTCCTTTCAGCAAGCCATCGTACAACGTCTGAACCAACGGATTTTCATTGGACTTCTTAATCTGGGTATTCACATCTGAATCATAAAGACCCTTCATTCTTGCTGATTTTGTTCTCGGTCCGGCCGGTACCGGCTGTCCACCACCCATGACACAGCCTCTGTAACATGCCATTACTTCTACGAAATCATAGTGTACTTCCCCGGCCTTGATCCGCTTCAAAAGTGCATCTGCATTTCCGAGACCACTTACGATTGCCGCACGAATGGTTCTGCCGTTGTAATCAAATTCTACTTCTTTCAGGCCTTTCTCTCCACGCACACCGCTGAATTTGATATTATCCATATCTACACGGTTATGTCCTTTACGCAGACGTCTCAAAACCGCTTCGGTCACACCGCCGGTTACACCAAAGATCACTCCGGCACCGGATCCGATTCCAAATGGCATATCTGACGCTTCAATTTCCAGATTCTCAAAACGGATACCAGACTTGCGAATCATGGAAACGAGCTCGGTTGTTGTCAGTACATAATCGATATCCTGCTTACCGTTTGTTGAAGATTCCGGTCGTAAAATCTCATCTTTCTTCGCTGTACAAGGCATAATAGATACAGATACCACTCGTTTTCCGAGATTCTTCTCCGGATCTTTATAATATTCCCGTACTACAGCGCCGAACATCTGCTGTGGTGACCGGCAGGTCGAAAGATTCTCGGCAAATTCCGGATAACGGTTTTCACAATATCTTACCCATGCAGGACAGCAGGATGTAAAGAGTGGCAATTTTTCTCCGGATTCCAGCCGATTCAAAAGTTCTTCCGACTCTTCTATAACTGTAAGATCCGCACCGTAAGATGTATCAAATACTTCATCAAATCCCATACGATGCAGGACATTTACCAATTTACCCATAACATTTTCGCCACGCGGCAGACCGAACTGATCTCCTACTGCCACACGGACTGCCGGTGCGATCTGTGCGATCACTTTGGTATCTTTATCTGCAAGAAGATCCCAGATAACATCCATGTTGGTCTTAATACTGATTGCGCCTGTCGGACATACAACCCGGCATTGTCCACAGTTCACGCAGTCGGTCTCTGCAATTTTCTTATCAAATGCAGGTGTTACCAGCGCTTTTGTTCCTCGATATGCAAAATCAATTGCATTTACTGCCTGCACATTGTCACACATACGTACACAGTCACCGCACAAAATACATTTATTCGGATCTCTCACGATCGCCGGCGAACTGTCATCGATCGGTGTAATTCTTTCGTATTTTCAAATCGGACATCCATAACACCCATCCGGTGCGCAAGGCTTTGCAGCTGACATTCTCCACTTTTGATACAAGTTGTACAGTCTCTGCAGTGCGCTGCCAGAAGTAACTCCAGAATTAATTTCCGATACTTCATCAGGCGCGGTGTATTTGTATAGATCACCATTCCGTCTCTCGGTGGTTCGAAACAGGATGCAAATGTTTTTCCTTTATCATTTTCTACTGTACATAAACGACAGGCACCATATACAGACAGTTCTGAATGGTAACATAAGGTTGGTATATCAATATCTGCTTTACGAATGACGGTAAGAATATTCGGTTCATCCGTAAATTTTACTTTTCTTCCATCTATAGTCATTACTCCCATGACGTTTCCTCCTATCTGGCAACAGAAATTGCCTTAAACGGACACTGTTCCATACAGGCTCCGCACTTAATGCATTTCTCCTGATTAATGTGATACGGTGATTTCAACTCACCTTCAATTGCTCCAGCCGGACAATTTCTTGCACACTTGGAACATCCTTTACAGATGTCCAGATCAATCTGGAACTGTCTGAGATTTGTACAAACCCCTGTTTTACACTTCTTATCCTCAATATGTTCTCTATATTCTTCTGCAAATGCATTCAATGTACTGATAACCGGTTTTGGCGCACTCTTTCCAAGTCCGCATAACGCGGTACTCTCAATCATATCGGCCAGTTCACGCAACTCATCTATATCTGTCGGTTTTCCATTTCCGGCTACGATTCTTTCAAGAATCTCCAGCATTCTTTTTGTACCTTCTCTGCATGGCACACATTTTCCACAGGATTCTCTCTGCGTAAAGCTCATAAAGAACCGGGCTACTTCTACCATACAGGTATTTTCATCCATAATAACAAGTCCGCCGGAACCGATCATCGCTCCGATCTTCGCCAGCGAATCAAAATCCATCTTGCTGTCCAGCTGTTTCTCTGTCAGACATCCGCCCGATGGTCCGCCGATCTGAACCGCTTTGAACTTTTTACCGTTCTGAATGCCTCCACCGATATCATAAATAACTTCCCGGAGAGTAATTCCCATCGGCACTTCGATAAGTCCTGTGTTTCTTACATTACCTGTCAATGCGAATGCTTTTGTTCCCGGGCTTTCCGGTGTACCGATACCCAGATACCACTCTGCGCCGTTTTGAATGATCATTGGTACATTTGCGTAAGTCTCAACGTTATTTAATACTGTAGGTTTTGCCCAGAGTCCCTGCTGTACTGTACGCGGCGGTTTTACTCTCGGCATACCACGTTTGCCTTCAATAGATGCTGTCAGCGCACTTCCTTCGCCGCAGACAAATGCTCCGGCTCCTCGGTTGATATGTAAACGGAAGCTGAAGTTTGTTCCCAGGATATGATCTCCTAAAATTCCAATCTCTTCCGCCTGATGGATTGCCGTCTCCAGTCTCTGGATCGCGAGCGGATATTCGGCACGGACATAAATATATCCTTCCTGCGCCTGAACCGCATATGCAGCGATCATCATACCTTCGATCATGCGGTGCGGATCACCCTCCATAATACTTCTGTCCATGAATGCGCCCGGGTCACCTTCGTCACCGTTACAGACTACGTAACGAATCTTTTCCTTCTGGGATGCTACCTGTTTCCATTTACGTCCGGTACGGAATCCTGCACCGCCACGTCCTCTTAAATTTGACTCATAAATCATATCGATCACGGATTCCGGTGTCATCTCAAACAATGCTTTTTCTAATGCAGAATATGCTCCGACCGCCATCGCTCCTTCGATGTGATCTGCATCGATATGTCCGCAGTTTTTCAATACAAGTCTCGTCTGCTTTGCGTAAAATGGGATCTCTTCCTGTGAAACATAGACCTGTCCGTCCATATGATATAACAAACGTTCAATCGATTTTCCTTCGCAGATTGTTTTCTGATAGATCTCTTCACAATCATCCGGCGACACTTTAATATATAAATAATTATGTGGTTCGATTCTCACCAGCGGTCCCATTTCACAGAATCCGTGGCAACCACTCTTCATAACCTTGGTATGTGCAATCTCTGCGCCGAACTCCACCGATACATTCCCGTCATTCTTTGTCAGTTCCAGCATTTTCTGGTAAATTTTATCTGAACCCCCGGCCAGACATCCTGTTCCACCGCAGATCAAAACGCGACATTTCGCACGCTGCCGCTTCTGACATTCAGTACGATATTCTTTTAATTCCGTTCTGTTCTCTATCTTCATGTTATTCTCCTCTCAACTCTTTCAGCAGATCCACTACTTTTTCCGGTGACATCTTAGGATACACAACATCATTTACTGTAATCGCCGGTGCCAGACCACATGCCCCCAGACAGGACACCGTCTCCACAGTAAAATACAGATCGTCTGATGTATGCTTCTTATCATTTAATCCGAGTTCCTTATACAAACGTTCCAGGATTGGAATGGATTTTCTCACATGACAGGCTGTTCCATCACAGACTTTAATGACATATTTGCCTTTCTGCTCGAAAGAAAAATTCTCATAAAAACTTGCCACGCTGTACGCCTTTGCTTCCGTAATCCCGATTTGTTTTGCCACATATGTCAGAAGTTCCGGTGGCAGGTATCTGTACTCCTCCTGAATATCCTGGATAATCGGGATCAATGATCGTTCTTCTCTTGTGTGTCTTGCTATGATTTCATCTGTTTTCTCATAATACGATGTATCTAACATAATATCCTCATCCTCCTTTTTGTTCATTTTCCCCTGATATTGGCTATTTTTCATCAATTTATTGTATATTATATCATAGAAATTATTGATATGTTTATATCAATATCCGATGTCTTCCATATAGAATTTTATATATCCTAAAAAATAGGCTACGCCTATTCAACTCCCCTTCCCCTCAATCATGAGGGGGTTGGGGCTTTCTTTTTGTTACATTTTCGTTCATAAT
>JAUNTC010000038.1 GCA_030538915.1 Lachnospiraceae bacterium
TAGGTAACAAAAAATGCCGTATTTATGCGGTGTTGTGGCGTTTCGCAAACGCCTAGGTAAAAGTATGTATTTGAGAGGAAAGAAATAATGAGAAAAGTAATTGGTGTTATGCCACTATATGATAAGGAAAAGAAGTGCTATTGGATACAGCCGGATTATCTGGAAATGTTGGAAGCAGAAAATGCGATACCTATGGTACTTCCTTTGACGAGCAACCATAATGAGTTAGATTATTTTCTTGAAATATGCGGTGGATTTTTATTAACCGGAGGACCGGATGTGGCTCCGGCTATTTACAATGAGGAACAGAAACCATGGTGTGGAGCTTTATGTGAGGCACGAGATGAAATGGAGCAGTATATTTTAAAGAAAGCGGTCGAAAAAGATTGTTCTGTTTTAGGTGTCTGCCGTGGTATGCAGCTGATGAACGTCTGTTACGGGGGAACTTTGTATCAAGACCTGAAGTCGGAATATGATAGTGATCTAGATCATCGTATACAACCGTCATACAATGAAACGATACATTTTAACACAATACAAAAAGATACTCCGCTTTATGATCTTTTGGGCGAAGAGCAAATGAGAGTGAACAGCTATCATCATCAGGCAGTTAAAAAATTATCGCCTCAATTTAAGCAAATGGCAATTTCAGAAGACGGCTTGATCGAGAGCATTTATATGCCGGATCGTAAATATGTAGTTGGTGTTCAGTGGCATCCTGAATTTTTATATAAGACAGATGAAAATAATCGAAAGATTATAAGCTCTTTTGTTGCTTCCATTTAACATGATTTAGAAGTATAATTTTATAGAAAAATCTTGACTTTACAGTTGTAAAGAAGTAAAATAACAACGTGTTTGACGGCTTACCGGTAGGCAGGCCGTCATTTTTTTGATTTATTGTTTACTTGTAAAAATTTGCGTGGAAAATCAGAAAGGTGGAAGAAAAAATGAAGAAAATATGGATCACCGGTGCGGAAGGCCATATTGGAACCGCACTGCTTGAATTGCTGGAAGGTGTTGAATACCAGTTGTTTCCGACCGATATTCATGAGGTGGATATCACAAGAATCGAGGATGTAACCCAGTTTGTACATGTGAATCGTCCGGATGTGATCATCAACTGTGCAGGTCTGACAGATGTACAGAAATGTGAGGATGATATGGACGAAGCTTATCGGGTAAATGCGATCGGAGTACGAAACGTAGCGTTGGCAGCCAATGAAATAAATGCCAAGGTGATTCAGATTTCTACGGATGATGTGTTTGATAAGGAATCACACATTCCTTATAACGAATTTGACGAAGTACATCCAAAAACAATTTATGGAAAATCCAAAAGAGCGGGAGAAGAGATTTTAACACAGCTGTTAAATCGTTTCGTAATTATAAGAAGCTCCTGGATTTATGGAATCGGAAGAGACTTTGTAGATGAGCTGCTTGGAAATGTAGGTCAGGGGAAAACGATGGAAGTGCCGAACAACCAGTACGCATCTCCGACCAGCGCCAAAGAGCTTGCCAAAGTGATCCGTCATTTTATTGATAATGAAGAGTACGGTCTTTATCATGTAGTGTGCCCGGGAAGCTGCAGCAGATATGAGTTTGCAAGAACGATCCTGAGCCTTACAGGAAAGACAGGAGAACTGGAATTGTATCCGGTTGTAAAGGAAGACGCTGCACGCCCGACTTATTCCGTTTTGGATAATATGATGCTCCGTCTCACAGGTATTGTGGAACCGCAAGATTGGAAGACAGCTTTGAAAGAATATCTGGATGAGACAGGAGGAATGGAATAATGACTAAAAATACGGCAGAAAAAACAAAGAAAAAACTTGGCTTATCAACTCAGATCTTTATCGCACTTTTAATCGGTGCTTTATTTGGAGTTGCGATTCATTACTGGATTCCTTCCGGTTATATAAAAGATACGGTAATTGTAGAAGGTGTACTTTATGTCATCGGACAGGGATTTATCCGTTTGATGCAGATGCTTGTTGTACCACTTGTATTTTGTTCTCTGATCTGTGGAAGTATGGCAATCGGAGATACAAAGACACTTGGAAAAGTGGGAGTGAAAACAATCGGATTTTACCTTGTAACTACCGCATTGGCTGTATGCGTAGCTCTTGGAAGTGCGCTGCTTATTAATCCGGGACGTGGTCTGGATATGGATGCGATTCAGAAAGGAACTGTATCAGACGCAGGAGAAGCAACCAGTCTGGTAGATACGATACTGAATATCATTCCGAAAAATCCAATACAGTCCATGGCAAATGGTGATATGTTACCAATTATTGTATTTGCGCTGTTTGTTGGTATTATGCTTGCAAAGCTTGGAACAAGAGGTTCGGTTGTAGCAAACTTCTTCAGTCAATTTAATGATGTAATGATGGAGATGACTATGGCAATCATGAAGATCGCGCCGATCGGTGTATTTTGTCTGATCGCCCGTACTTTTGCAACCGTTGGTTTTTCTGCATTTGCTCCAATGTTAAAATACATGGGAAATGTTACACTTGCGCTGGCGATCCAGTGTCTGGTCGTATATCAGATCCTGTTGTTCGTATTTACGAGATTAAATCCACTTAAGTTTATTAAGAAGTTTCTGCCAGTCATGGGATTTGCATTTTCTACAGCTACATCCAATGCAACGATTCCTATGTCTATTGATACTTTGAGTAAAAAAATGGGTGTGTCAAAGCAGATTTCGTCTTTCACGATCCCGCTGGGTGCAACCATTAACATGGATGGAACATCGATCATGCAAGGTGTGGCAGTTGTATTCATCGCGCAGGCTTATGGAATCCCGTTGACGATGGGAAATCTGGCAACTGTAGTTGTGACTGCGACACTGGCGTCTATCGGTACGGCCGGTGTGCCAAGTGTTGGTCTTGTAACATTGGCTATGGTATTGAGCTCTGTAGGACTTCCAACAGAAGGTATCGCACTTATTATGGGTATTGACCGTATCCTCGATATGATCCGTACAGCAGTAAATATTACTGGTGATGCAGTATGTACAACAATTGTGTGCCATCAGGAAGGCAGCCTGAATAGAGAAGTATTTTATAAATAAATAGAATTTCGTGAGAAAATACCCGGTGTCATGAAGACCCCGGGTATTTTTAGTTTGACATATATTTGTTATTAAAGACAAAACTTCATCATAGTTAAAACATCCATATAGTCATTTGCCTTGAAACGAAGTGTATTAGCATCCAGGCGCTCCATTCCAGGATAATAGGATGGCTTTGAACTATTGGAATGATCTTTGTAACGAATTTCCACCTCAAATGTCTCCGGTAAATTAATGCAGGCGTTTGTCAGATCCTGTTTTAGTGCAGACTCTACGTCTTTTTCAATCGTTGCAACTGCTTGTGTCGGCGACATACAAATTGCAGCAAATGCATCGCCTTCTTTTACTGCTGTTGTTACAAGCTGTGGATGTAAGGAAGCATATGTTTCACAAAGCTGCTTATCCCCTGATAAATAAATGGTTGGAACATGATAATATGCCGCAGCATAACTGAAAATCATAAATTCACTTGCAAGGATTCCATTTATTTTGATGTATTCTATACGCAGATTCATCGTATGAGAAAGAAAGTTTCCATTCATACCTGCTGCTGAATGATAGCCTACAAAAAGAGCAGCATCAAATGTCTCATTTATTCCTTCTACCATTGCGAGTGGTGCTTCACTCCAACAACGACGTAAATATACATTTGGTGGCATCTGATATACATCAATATTGTTTCCGTAACTATGTGCATCCTTCACATAAATCTGATCAGCTCCGGCATTAAATGCTCCCTGGCAGGCTGCCAGAACTTCTTTTGTCATCTGATTAGCCGCTTCTGCATATCCTGGTTTTCCAGGTATGCACTCATCCCATAACACTGTGGATGCAATTCCTTCAATATCCGCACTAATAAATACTTTCATAACTTTTTTTGACTTCCTTTCTTTTTTATTGAATTTTGTTCTACACAGATGTCTCTCTTATTGACTTCAGTCTAACAAAGAAATGTTTTACTGTAAAGATAGTAGATCAGTATATTTTTTTCACTTCAAAAAGCAGTGAAAATCAACTATAATAAATAACATATTAGATGAGTGGGAAAGAAGAGATGGTCAAAATTTACTTGGCTACGCATTAATGATGGTGCGAAAACAGTTACAGGAAGTAGAGAAATAGATGAAAAAAACATTTTTTACGAAGGACCCGGAGTTTTACCGGTCCTTTTTCAAGTTGATGGCAGTGATTGCACTGCAGAATCTGGTAGCATACAGCGTCAATATGCTCGATAACATTATGCTGGGAAGCTACAGTCAGAATGCGCTTTCCGGTGCGGCGACAGTGAATCAGATTTATTTTATGGTAAATCAGATCGCTCTGTCGATCGGAAATGCGCTGATTGCGATCAGTTCCCAGTACTGGGGAGGTAATCAGACGAAACCGATACGGAAGGTGACAAAAGTGGCGTTGCTGTTTAGTTTGTCCATTGCTATTGTAATTGTATTTTTGTGCAGTAAAATTCCAGGAAAGCTTCTTGGCATCTTTACGACTTCGCCGGAGATCATCCAGGAAGGTGTGATCTATCTTCGCATTATAAAGTGGACATTCCTTTTATTCATGATCAGCAACCTTCTGCTTGCAATTCTTCGAAGTGTGGAAACTGTGAAAATTGCATTTATCATATCTGTCATTTCTCTGATCGTGAATGGCGGGGTCAATTATGTGCTGATCTATGGAAAATTTGGTGCACCGGAAATGGGAATCCAGGGTGCGGCGATCGGAACTTTGATCGCGCGTATGCTGGAATTGGGGATTGTTCTTATCTATGTGTGGAAAAAAGATGAGAAAATCTGTCTCTTTGGTGAAAAATTCCAGGACGGCATTGCTGGAAAAGAAGGAAGGCAAGTGTGGAAATCTTTCTTTCGTGTAAGCTTGCCGATTTTGACCTCCAGCATGCTGTGGGCAGTGTCGGTTCCGATGCAGACTGCAATTTTAGGTCATCTTTCAGCAGATGCCATTGCGGCCAATTCGGTGTCGAGTACATTTTTCCAGTACTTGAAAGTAATCGTTATTGCGATCGCCGGGGCATCGGCAGTTGTGATCGGGAAAGATATCGGAAGTGATAATGAAGAAAGAGTGCGTTGTGATGGACGCACGCTCTCTGTGTTGTACCTGTGTATTGGGATTGCGCTTGGAGTTATTTTATTTGCATTGCGCGGACCGCTTTTGTCCATGTATCGATTAAGCGAGCAGGCTATGCTGTATGCAGATCATTTCATGATCATTATGAGTGTGATCATGGTCGGGATGGCGTACCAGATGCCGGTCGGAGTGGGTATTATCCAGGGCGGCGGAGATACGAAGTTTTCGCTGTATTTGAACCTCATCTCGGTGTGGGGGATTGTAATGCCATTATCCTTCTTAAGTGCATTTTACTGGAAGCTTCCAGTGGAGCTTGTAGTGGTCGCAGTGCAGTCGGATCAGATATTTAAATGTCTGCCAATCTTTTTGCGATTTCGAAGTTATAAATGGATTCATAAGTTAACGTAAGGTATTCATAAGTTAATGCAAAAGTTTCTTGCTATTTTTTGTATCATTTATTATAATTTACTGTGTATGAGAGTCTTTTGTGTATTATTTATGCACAAAATTTGGAGAGTAAAGATGTGGCAGATTATTTTAGGGAGTGTAGGATTTCTCCTATACTTTATTTATGATATTAATAGCATTCAAAAGAAGAATAAATTTATGCAAAAGTTTTTTGCAGCAGGTACGATCCTTGTGGTCGTATCGCTCCTTATGGAGCTGTATCTTGCGTGGGGGCAAGGTCATCGATCTGCGGGGGCGATGGCTGGATTTGGAATCGGAGCGGTCCTTTTCCTGGTACTTCTTATTTATACCTTGTTTTTTGCCCTTCCCTTTGAAGAGACTTATTGTGAAGAGAATAAATTACGTGCTGCATATACTGAAGGTGTGTACGGTTTGTGCCGGCACCCGGGTGTGTTGTGGTTTGCAGGAGCTTATCTTTGCATGTGGGGAATGTTTGGCGGATGGAGACAGGGAGTCTATTTTCTGCTTATGATTTTCTGGAATTATCTGTATATCATTTTTCAGGATCTGTGGACATTTCCACGGACATTTTTTAATTATAACGAATATCAGAAAACTACACCTTTTTTAATACCAAACAGAGAAAGCATACGGGTGTGCCTGTGTAATATCAGAAAACGATGATCGATCGGGAGCGTACAGTCTATGAATTTAGAAGAAAAATTAAAAAAACAACAGTATAAAGAAATCTGGCAGCAGTACTGTGGATTTTTGGATCTGTCCATGGACGGATTTATGAAGATCCAACGTCGTTTGATGGAGGAACAGATCAGGCTTTGGAGCGACTGTGGATTGGGACAGTCTATTTTAAAGGGCAAGCATCCGAAAAATCTGGATGAATTCCGACAGATGGTGCCATTGACGACTTACGATGACTATGCAGATATTCTGCTTACAAAGCAGCCGGATATGCTTCCGGGAAATCCGGTCATCTGGATCCAGACAACGTGGGAGGGCGGCAAGCATCCGATCAAGGTGGCACCTTATACGAGAAGTATGCTGGATACTTATAGAAATAATGTGACGGCGTGTCTCATTTTATCGACCAGTAAGGAGAAAGGCTCCTTTGATGTAGAAGCGACGGATAAATTTCTCTATGCTTTAGCTCCGCTTCCATTTGCAACGGGATTATTCCCGCTGGCGCTTGGTGAGGAGATTGGCATAGAATTTTTGCCGGCAGTAAAGGAAGCTGTAAATATGAGCTTCAGCGAGAGAAATAAACTGGGATTTAAGATGGCTATGCAGAAAGATCTTGGATTTTTCTTCGGTCTTGGAAGTGTTGCTTATGCGGTAAGCTTAAGTCTTTCTTCCATGACAAGCGGAGGAAGCGGCGGTGGCGTGAAGCTTTCAAGTCTTCTTAAATGCAAGCCGCATATGATCTTACGTATGATGCAGGCAAAGCGACGCTGTAAGAAAGAAAATCGTCCATTTCTTCCAAAAGATTTGTTCCATCTGAAAGGATTCATGGTTGCCGGTACAGATAACCTTTGTTACAAAGATGATTTGGAGGAGCTTTGGGGCATTCGTCCAATGGAATTATTTGCCGGAACAGAGCCTTCTATCATGGGTACCGAGACGTGGACGCGAAAGGGAATGTATTTCTTCCCAGATACGGCATTTTATGAATTTATTACAGAGAAGGATATGATGAAAAATTATGAGAATCCTTCTTACATCCCGCCGACTTATCTTATGGATGAGGTAAGACCGGGAGAAAAATACGAGCTCGTATTTACAATCCTCAAGGGCGGTGCATTTGCGCGTTATCGCTGTGGTGATATGTATCGATGTGTGGGACTTGAGAACCGTGAGGATGAGACGAAAATCCCGCGATTTGAGTATGTGGATCGTGTGCCGTGGATCATTGATATTGCAGGATTTACGCGTATTTCCGAAAATGGAATCCGAAGCGTGATCAGTCTTTCCAAGCTGCCGATCACAAACTGGGTGGCAACGAAGGAATACAATGAACAGAATCGCCCGTACCTTCATATGTATGTGGAATTAGAGCGGGATGCACTGCTCAGCAATGCGATGAGCACGAATATTTTAAAAGATCTGCTGAGTACTTATTTTAAATATATTGATCAGGATTATCGTGATCTTAAGAAAATTTTAGGAATGGATCCTTTGGAGGTGACTGTCTTTACTTGTGGAACATTTGCAGCCTACGAGGAAAAGACAGGGAAAAAGATCCACCAGATGAATCCTTCCCACTATGATCTGAAGGAGCTTCTGGACGTTCAGGAAAGTCTGAACAGAGTTAGATAGTTATATTGAACGCGAAAATGAGAGTAAAGATGAGAGTCGAATAAGGGGAATTTATGGGAACCTACGGATATATATCAATTATAGCCATGCTGTGCTATGGCTTTCTGCTGTTGATGTTTTTGACGGCAAAGAAAAATAAAATAATAAACAGCTTCCTGGTTGTACTGCTGGGACTGCTTTTCTGGACGGGAGGATCGGCATTCATGCGCGCGCAGTTCGTACCGGGATGTGAATTCTGGTATCAGATCTCGCTACTTGGAATTTTGTTGCTGCCGTATGCATATTATCGGTTTATACTTGCCTTTGGCGGCATGAAAAATGGTATCTCAGGGAAAATATATCTGGCTATCATGCTTATATGCTTCCTCATAAATGAACAGTTCGGACTTTTCCTGGAGTCTCCGAACATGATAGAGAAAAATGGAGTTCCGACGTTTGTATACGATATTAAGCCAACGGTCATCGTGCTGTTTATTCCGGCCGGACTTTTTCTTTTGCATCTGCTTGCAGTTCTTGTGCGGATCTGCAAGGAAAACCCGAACATGAAAGTTCAATATGAACCGGTTATGTTTGGTGTTCTGGCGTTGTTTTTGGGAAATGCATTTCTTGGAATCCCGTTTTTCAGCGGCTTCCCAATCGACATTTTAAGTGGTCTTGTAAATGTGATTTTCCTCTTTTACGCATTGATCCGCAGACATCTGTTCCGTCTGCAAATGCTGGCATCCTCGAGTCTGTGCTATGGCGTAGGATTTTTATTTTCGATTCTTGTATTTTTCAATACCGTTCCATCGCTGCAGGAAACATTCAGTGCATGGATAGATAAGCGAACGACACTTTATACACTTGTTTTCGCAACTGTATTTTTGATCATTTATGCGTTGTTTACATGTTTGTGGAAATTTTTGATCCGCAGTATATTTGTAAAAGAAGAAAACCTGCAGGCGGAGAAATTGAGAGAGTTTAACTCCTCCATTTCGAAAACGCTGGATCTGCAGGAAGTATTGGACAAGACGATCGGCATTATGAAAGAGTTGATGGATGTAGGAAACATTTACATTTGCATGCAGAATGCGCCGGGCGAGCCGTACCGCGGCGTTGCAAGTGATCAGCCATTAAGTGACCTTGCATTTGCCCTGGAGGAAGAAAATCCGATGATCCAGTGGCTGAAGGAACATGACGAGCCACTCGTTTACAGAGAGTTTCGTTACTCCGTAGAATACAAATCTATGTGGGAGTCGGAGAAGCATTATCTGGATAAGAATCATACGCGCTATTGTGCCGGATTAAAAGACGGAGACAACCTGGTTGGTGTGCTTCTTATTACAGCAGCTTCCGGGAAGAAGCGTCTTATGTACGATGAAGTTGAGCTTATTTCCAACATCACGTCGGTGGCATCCATTGCGATTAAGAACGCAAGGCTTTATGAAAATGCGTGCCTTGAGGCGCGAACAGATGAGCTGACCGGATTGCTCAATCGAAAATATTTCTACGAAGTGCTCAATGAGGAATTTGAAAATAACAGAGAATCTTCACTGGCACTGGCGATCATCAACGTTGATGATTTTAAATTGTATAATCAGCTCTATGGCGTGCGAGAGGGGGATCTTTGTCTGCAGCGTGCGGCGAAAATCATTCAGAGCAGCGTAGGTGACAACGGATATGCAGCCCGCTACGGGGGAAAGGAATTTGCTATTTTACTTCCAAGATACGATCTTTTTTCGGCAAGAAATCTGGTAGAATCTATTGCAAAGCAAATTTTTGTCATGAACAACCGCAGAACAGATATGAAGCTTAAATCTGTTACGGTGAGCGCCGGAATTAGCGCAGCGCCATATGCGGCGAAGAATGTGAAAGAGCTGATGGAAAATGTAGACCTTGCAGTTTACCACGTAAAACACAGTGGAAAGAATGGAATTCAAGTGTTTGACACGATGTTCCGCAACAGCAGTAAAAATGCTGATCCGACAGACCGTGCACACATTTACCAGGAATATGAGTCAACGATCTATGCGCTGACAGCAGCCATTGATGCGAAAGACCATTATACATTTAACCATTCTATGAACGTTGCCTATTATGCGACAACGCTTGCAGCCACACTTGGGATGAATGCGGATATGATTGAGATCATCCGTCAGGCAGCACTGCTACATGATGTAGGTAAGATTGGTATTCCGGAGTACGTCCTGAATAAAGCAGGAAAGCTGACAGACGAAGAATATGAGACGATCAAGGGCCATGTGGAGGCATCCATTGATATCATTCGTCATCTGCCGTCTCTGGATTATGTTATTCCGGCTGTCATTGGCCATCATGAACGCTACGACGGCAAAGGATATCCACGACGCATTGCTGGAGAAGATATTCCGCTTACAGCCCGTATCTTGTGCGTAGCCGATGCCTTTGATGCGATGACATCGAAACGCTGCTACAAGGAAGCGTATCCGGTGCAGGTAGCGAAGGAGAAGCTTCTTGCAGATGCAGGAAAACAATTCGACCCAGACCTTGCGTTCAAGTTTGTAGAATGCCTGGAAAATGGAACGATCAAGCTTGTGAAAGAAAAGATATAAAAAGAAAAGATATAAAAGGGAGTCTGTTGCCTCGAGTGATGATTTGAGACGGCAGGCTCCATTTTGGTTGCTGGAGGAGGCGCTGGATTCCCGGGACGCGACCAAGAAGCTAAAAGATGTGTAAAGCAAGTTGGACGCGTACGGCGGGGAAAGCTATGAAAAATCGCAGATAATCAAAAAAAATCCCCGGAGGGCAAACATACCCTCTGGGGAAATCGAAAAAACTGCTACTTCGCAATTACTTCCTCTGCGCGCTGTAATGCGGCGCGGATGTTCGGCTGGAAGTTTTCTTTTCCGATACGTTCTGTAAATCCTGCTTTGTCCATAACCTTCATTGGCTGTTCATTTACATGCGAGAATACGACAGTGATATCTCTTTTTTCGCAGGCTTCTGCCATGTCAATCAGAGCATTCATGGCGGTGCTGTCTAAGGCAGTCACACCACGCATACGAAGAACAAGACAGGTTGTAAAATCTTTTACGGCAATATGCTCAATCACATCTGCGGCTCCGAAAAAGAGCGGCCCTGAAATCTCATAGACACGGATTTGTAGTGGCAGTTGTTTGAGGTGCTCGTCTACGTCCGGTGTGTCATCGTCTACATAAGTCCAGCCGTCTACATGTGTCTCTTCGCTCATTCGCTTGATAAAGAGAAGGCAGGCAAGAATCATACCAATCTCAATTGCAACAACGAGGTCGAAAATGACAGTCAGGACGAAAGAAGTAACTAAAACAATGATGTCGCTCTTTGGAGCAGTTTTTACTAATTTTACAAAAGTACGCCACTGGCACATGTTGTAGGCAACGCTGAAAAGAATCGCTGCGATTGTCGGCATCGGGATCAGTCCCGCATACGGCATAAGCACAACAAGCACGATGAGAAGCGTAATAGAATGAACGATTCCGGCAATCGGAGTACGTCCTCCATTTTTAATATTGGCGGCCGTTCTGGCGATGGCACCTGTAGCAGGAATTCCACCGAAAAGAGCAGAGGCGATATTTCCGGCACCCTGTGCTACAAGCTCCATATCCGAGCGGTGCTTGCCATTGATCATTCCATCTGCGACAACACAGGAAAGCAAAGATTCGATCGCAGCAAGAACAGCGATGGTAAATGCATTTGGCAAAGCATTCTGAATAGCCTCAAATGAAACAGATGGTAAATGGAAGGATGGCAGTGCATTGCTGATCGTATAGAGATTTCCGATTGTAGAAACCTTTAACGGCAGAAACTGAACCATCAGAATTCCAGCGATAACTGCAAGCAAAGAGCCTGGGATTTTTTTGAAAATGCACGGAGCAATGATAAGAATTGCAAGACTGACAGCGCCGACGATCACGGCATCCGTATTAATTGTAGAGAAGTTCTGGATCACGGCGTCCATTTTTTCTGTTGTTTCAATCGGTTTTAAACCTTTGGGATAAGTAAGTCCGAAGAAATCTTTGAGTTGTCCGATCACGATCGTGACAGCGATTCCAGAAGTGAATCCGGTTGTGATCGTGCAAGGGATAAATTTGATCAGGCTTCCGAAATGGCACAGGCCCATTAAGATTAGAAAAACACCGGCGAGGATCGTTGCGATTACAAGTCCATCCATACCGTCTTTGGCTACAATACCGGCGACGATCGTTGCAAATGCAGCTGTCGGTCCGGCAATCTGAACGCTGCTTCCGCCGAGTGCAGAGATAACAAATCCTGCAACGATGGCAGTGAAAATACCGGCTTCCGGACCAACTCCGGAGGCAAGTGCCAGCGCAATAGAAAGCGGCAATGCGATAATTGCCACAATGATTCCTGCTGTTACATCCTTAAAAAACTGCGAACGACTATAGCTCTTAAGTGATGTAAGCAAGAGTGGTTTGAGTGAATCCATATTCAATTTGTTTCTTTCTTTTATAATAACGATAAACCATACTTTCCAAGTATAGCATAGTAAAGTGCGGGCTTGAAGGGAAAAGCGTGTATGTTTTTTAGGACAAAAAACACTTGTGATATAAAGATGGGAAATTTATAATGATATTACGGATTTTGAATTTTGTCCGAAATGTGGGAGTAAACTATGATTACAAGAGAAGAAGCATTAAAGTTTGGCCTATCATTTGACAACGTGTACGAGGAGCGGCCTTTCCGTGACCAGAACTGGCAAGTGGTAAGAGCAAAAGAAAATAAAAAAATATTTTTGTGGATCTACGACCGTAACGGATGTGTGAATCTGAATGTGAAAGTCGATCCCCAGTGGCGCGATTTCTGGCGGAGCACATACGAGGCGGTGACGGCCGGATATCACCAGAATAAAGAACATTGGAACACGATTATTTTGGATGGGACGATTCCGGAGCAGGAAATCCGGCGAATGATATCCGAAAGCTATGATCTCATAACATATAGTCCGACAAAGAAAATATACGAGGCCGTGAAAGAGATTCCAAAAGGACGTGTCGCAACCTATGGAACGGTTGCAAAAATGGCTGGAAATCCGCGAATGTCGAGAGCGGTAGGCAATGCACTTCATAGGAATCCGGATCCGGAAAATATCCCCTGCTACCGCGTCGTAAATTCCAAAGGCGAACTGGCCGAGGCATTTGCCTTTGGTGGGGAAAATGTACAGAAAAAACTGCTGGAAGCAGAAGGCGTCGAAGTTGTAGATGGGAAAGTAGATCTGGAGCGATATGGTCTGGAACAGTAAAAAAATAAGTATGTAGAGTAAAAGGAGTAAGAAATGAGTACAAAAACAGAAAAAGCAATTCAATTACACAAAAACGGATGCAACTGTGCACAAGCGGTTGCCTGCACATTTTGCAAGGAACTTGGAATTGATGAACAGGAAATGTTCAAGATCGCGGAAGGCTTTGGGCTTGGTATGGGCGTAATGGAAATGTGCGGTGCACTTTCCGGAATGGCAATGATTATCGGACTTACGAACAGCAAAGGAAATCTGGAAGAAGGCTCAAAGAGCAAAGGTGACACATACAAGAAGATCAGAACTTATGTGCAGAAGTTCAAAGAGAAAAATGGTTCCTGCATATGCCGCGAGTTAAAAGGTGTAGAGACAGGAAAAGTGCTTTGCAGCTGTCCACAGTGCGTGGCTGACGCAGTAGAGCTGACCGAAGAATATTTAGCATCGATTAAATAAATTAAAAAAACCGTATTTTCTAATATAATCTACGGCACGATCTCGAGCCAGTATCCGTCCGGATCCTCGATGAAATAGATGCCCATCTCTTTATTTTCGAAGCAAATGCATCCCATCTCCTCATGTTTCTTGTGAGCTGCTTCAAAGTCATCTGCCTGAAATGCCAGATGGAATTCACATTCGCCAAGGTCGTATGCCTGCGGATGCTCTTTCAGCCAGGTGAGTTCCAGTTCAAAGTCACTTACGTCGTTGCTCAGATAGACGATAATAAAATCATCCGTCGTCTTGCGGCGCACTTCGTGTAAGTCGAGTGCATCATTGTAAAACTGGATGGAACGATCAAGGTCAGATACGTTGTAATTTTCGTGAATCATTTTGAATTTCATAGAATTTCTCCTTTCGTGCATTCCGTATTTCTGATACGTGAGCTGTATTGCGGATATTCAGTCATAAACCGCTTGATAACGCTGGCATCGTCCCAATAATGCATTGGGAAAATGGCATCGCAATCTACTGTTTTAAGGAAATATAAGATTCCATCGGCGTAGTGTGCTTCCTGTCTCGGGTCAAGAGGAACGAAGGCTACATCAAAATGCATTCCTTTAATTTTCTTCATCTCCGCATGATATGCAGAGGTAAGTCTCTGGTTGTCCGCATCCGGTTCGCCTTCCCAGTACCAGTCATTTAGATCACCTGCATGATAAATAACACCTTCCGAAGTCCGGACAATGAATGCAACGCCGCTGTCATTCGACAGCAAGGTGTCTACCTTAGTGCCATTGTCGAGCAAATAAGTCTTGTCATGGTAAGCAAACGTAATTTTTGCATCCGGCAAATGCTTCCGCTTGCGGATATCCTTCGCTAGAACAGCCTCATAAGTCATACCCATGTCATTGAGCAGTCCAAATATTTTCGGATTAAAATGATCCGCGTGGAAATGACTGCAAAATACGATGACATGCTTTTTATTGTCAAGGGCTGGCAATTCGCCTTTATAGTAGTCAAAAATGTAGTAGCAGTCTTTTGTCTCAACTAAAAAACCGCTATGGTTGATATAAGTTATTTTCATAAAATCACCTGTGAAAAATGTATATGTTTCAAAGTTGCTATTATTTTACAGGTTTGCATCGGGTTTGTAAAGTGGAAAAGAAAGGCCGGAGTGGATTTTTAGATGTGCAGATTTATGTACAGCCAAAAGTTGTAAGGTAGAGGAAGAAGATGAGTATAAGCGAGGAGGAATGAATAATGAGTAAAATTTATATCACATTAACAGGAACAAGACATTATTTTGGAAATGATTTTCTGAAGAAAGACATGAAGATCCGTTTACAGAAAGAGCCGGATAATGAGTATGACAAGGAAGCCATTAAAGTGACTTTCGATGGAATCGGAAAGATCGGATATGTAGCAAACAGTGCTTATACTGTACTGGGTGATTGCATGAGTGCCGGAAGACTTTATGATAAAATCGGTGACACAGCAAAGGCAAAAGTTGTGCTTGTCACAGAGCACGGAACAGTGTGCAGACTGTGTAAGAAAAGCCTTTTGGAAAATCAGAAGAAGATTAAGAAATCGGAAGTGAAATAACGGAGGTTGGAGTTATGTTTGGATATGATAAGATGTTTGATTTCAACAGAGACGGGAAATTGGATGGCTGGGAGCGTGCTGCGAAGTTCCGTGTTATGGAAGAGATGATGAGGAATGACGATGATCTTTTCGATAACGAAGAACCGGATGTTTTTGCAGATGCAGGACTTGATTATAGTGAACTGGAATATATGGATTTCGATGAGAGAAGAGAAGCTTTGGAAGTAGCTGGATTAGATCCGGATGAGTTTGATTTCTAAATTCTAACTATGGTATACTGAATTTACTATTATGTAGATGGGAATAATAAAGTAAAGGAAGTGTTACTATGTGTAAAGTTTTGATTTTAAATGGCAGTCCGCGTGTGGGTGGCAATACCTCTATCGCAATCAGAGAGATGGAACATGTATTTCGTGAAAATGGTGTGGACGTTACGACAGTCCAGGTTGGTAATAAAAATATCCGAGGCTGTATGGCTTGTGATCGTTGTTCGGAAATTGGCAGATGTGTATTTGATGATGTGGTAAATGATTTGGCACTGTCATTTGAGGAGGCCGATGGCCTGGTGATCGCCAGTCCGGTATATTATGCATCGGCTAATGCAACGCTGATCGCCTGTCTTGATCGCCTTTTCTACAGCACATCATTTGATAAAAGCATGAAAGTCGGTGCAAGTGTCGTATGTGCGAGACGCGGCGGATGTTCAGCTACCTTTGACGAGTTGAATAAGTATTTTACGATCAGCAACATGCCGATTGCTTCCAGCCAATACTGGAACAGTATCCATGGCCTCAATGCAGGTGAAGCGGACATGGATGAAGAAGGTAAGCAGACGATGCGTGCGCTTGCCCGTAATATGACATTTTTGATGAAGAGTATCGAGCTTGGAAAGAAAGAGTTTGGACTACCAGAAAAAGAAGAAAGAGTTGCGACACATTTCATTCGTTAAGAAGGTATATGGAAAATGAATCAATTAGAAACACAGTGGGATAAGCTTCTGAAGATTAAAACAACGGGGCGGGATGATTCTCACTCGGACCAATATCGTTACCCTTACGAGCCGACGTCCTACCTGGTGCTGGAGCGGCTTGCGAACAGTGGTTTGATACGGAAAAATAATACGCTGATCGATTACGGAACCGGGAAGGGAAGAGTCTGCTTTTATCTTTCTTATCAGACGCGGTGCAAATCAATTGGAATCGAATATGATGAACGGATTTTCCAGGGCGCCATGGAAAATAAAGAGCGGGCCGTAGCTTCGAATCGAACAGCATTTGCACTTTGCAATGCAGAAAATTATGAGGTTCCAAAGGAAGTGGATCGGTGTTATTTCTTCAATCCATTTTCGGTGGAAATCTTCCAGTCGGTGCTGGCAAGAATTTACGAGTCCTACTACGAAAATCCGAGAGAACTGTTGCTCTTTTTCTACTATCCGTCGGAAGAATATGTGAGTAAGCTGATGACGGAAGAGCAGCTCATGTTCTATGATGAAATAGATACTTCAGACCTGTTTCCGGGGGAGGATGCAAGAGAGCGGATACTTATTTTTCAAGTGTGTTAAATATTGATATGGGCCGGCGTGTTTCGGCTGATATAAGAATTGAGGTGACGAAAAATGGCTTCATTTGACCAGAAGCTTCGTACACTGCGTTTGATGGAAATACTACTGGAACGCACCGATGATGAACATTTATTAAATGCATCCCAGCTTTGTGCGATACTGGAGCAGGAATATGGGATCAGTACTGATCGAAGAACGATCTATACCGAGATGGAGATTCTCGATAAATTTGGGCTGGATGTGCAGCAGAAGAAGGGAAAAACCCCTGGCTACTATATTGGTGCCAGGGATTTTGAGCTACCAGAATTAAAGCTCCTTGTGGACGCAGTGCAGTCGTCTAAATTTATTACAGAGAAGAAATCGAAAGAACTCATACAGAAACTGGAGAAGCTTTGCTGCAGAACGGATGCAAAAATGCTTTCGAAATATGTATTTATCGTCAATCGTCCGAAGACAGAAAATGAGACAGTGTACTATAACGTGGATTATATTCACACCGCCATTTTCGAAAATAAAGAGATTCGTTTCCACTACGCGGAGTGGACGATCAAGAAGGAACTGAAGTTTAAAAAGGACGGAGACTTTTATGTTGTCAGTCCGTGGGCACTTACGTGGGACGATGAAAATTATTACCTCGTAGCTTACGATGCGGCTGTCGGGAAGATTAAGCACTATCGTGTAGACAAGATGCAGGATACGGAAATTTTGGAGACAGAACGAAAAGGCGAAGCGACATTTAAAAACTTTGATCTGCCTGCATTTGCGAAGAAAACATTTGGAATGTACGGCGGCGTAGATGCGGAGGTCGTGCTGGAATGTAAAAATGAACTGGCCGGTGTTGTGATCGACCGATTTGGGCATGACATCTGGATGATCCCGAAGGGCGAAGAGCATTTCAAGGCGAAGGTGCTTGTGTCGGTGAGCCCACAGTTTTTTGGTTGGATCACGGGCATTGGACCGGGTATGAAGATTGTCAGACCGGAAGAGGTAAGGCAGCAGTATAAAGAATATTTGAAAAATGTATTAGAAAATTATAGAGAAGAAAGGTGATGGTATGAGATTATTATTCAGACAACGAATGTTTTCCTGGTTTGACAATTATGATATTTATGATGAAGCCGGAAACGCAGTTTATACGGTTCAAGGGAAGCTTGCCTGGGGGCACAAGCTTGTAGTTTATGATGCCAGTGGAAGCGAAGTAGGGATGGTTGTTGAGAAGATATTCACCTTCCTTCCAAAGTTTGAGATTTATAAATATGGCAGCTATGTTGGATGCCTGAGCAAGGAGCTATCGCTTTTTAAGCCACACTATGATATTGATTATAACGGGTGGCATATCGATGGTTCGATGCTGGAGTGGAATTATAAGATCGTAGGTCAGAATGGTCACATTGTGGCGACGATCAGCAAGGAAATTTTTCGCATGACAGATACGTATGTGATTGACGTGGAGAATCCGGCAGATGCACTGGATGCATTGATGTTCGTGCTGGCGATCGATGCGGAGAAGTGTTCAAGGGATTAGAGAAGGGAAAAAGGCAATTGTTCATAAGGTTCCAGAAGATCAAAAAGCAATGAGTATCGAAACTCTAAAAGTAAGAGAGGAAATATTTATGCTTATTTGATTTTTGGAATGGAAGATTAGTTTCGTGAAGATAAAGACAGGTGTAAAGCACTGACGATAGAGGTGTTTGCACCTTCCTTTTTGCTTGCCAAGCATACGACAAAAAGGTCCGGTGGACCTTTTTTAGTTATGGGCTTTAGCCTGTTGAGTCCATTGGAGTTTTTCGTTGATCCGAAAAATGTAGATGGACGAAACAATAAACCACCCGTTATGCGGGTGCGCGTCGATTGTTATACAAAAAAATTACCTTTCCGTGTACAATAAAGTTGTTCAGGCTATATTGTAGAAAGGAAAGGTAATTTATGGCGAAGAAAGAATATTCACTCGCACATACGAAATGGATGTGCAAATATCATATCGTCTTCACACCAAAGTATAGACGAAAAGTAATTTACAATCAATACAAAGAGGACATAAGGGATATTATAAAGCAACTGTGCGGTTATAAAGGTGTTGAAATTATTGAAGGACATCTAATGCCAGATCATATCCATATGTTAGTAAGTATTCCGCCAAAGATAAGCGTATCATCATTTATGGGATACTTAAAAGGGAAAAGTGCGCTTATGATATTCGATAAACACGCAAACTTAAAATATAAATTTGGAAATCGTCATTTCTGGGCAGAAGGATATTATGTTAGCACAGTCGGATTAAATGAGGCAACAATAAAAAAATATATCCAGGAACAAGAAAAGCACGACATTGCAATGGATAAGTTAAGTGTAAAAGAATATGAAGACCCTTTTAAGGGTTAATGCCAAGTAGTAACAATGCCCCTTAAGGGGTAGCGACGAGTCAAGAGCAATATGGCTTGAACGGAGCTGTGGAAAGGCTGTGTAAACAGAATTCCCATAGCCTAAAGAGAAAGCCAGCGCCTTGAGACGCTGGCCTAGTAATAAGGGCTTATAGCCCTAGAGCAAACCACCCGTTGGACGGGTGGTCCTGATTT
>JAUNTC010000039.1 GCA_030538915.1 Lachnospiraceae bacterium
AAAAATTTATATTTTTTCAATTGTCTACTTGACGGGGAGCGGTTCAGGTTCAGGTATACAACCACTTTTTACATTTTATTTCTGTTTTACTTCCAAAGATTCACACATCTGAATCAGTTCATTCTCATCTGAGCAATTACTGTCTATACCCATTCGACATCCGTATTCATCCCAGCGAATCATTATGCCATCTTCTGTATATCCAAGCATTGCCTTTTTTCCATCTATCTTAATGTTTTTCTTTCTAATAAATTCATTATTTTCATATATTCTATCACCATCTATAATCCAAAATTCTGTTATTGTGATAATCTCTTCTTTTAACTTATTACTATAAACCAAAATTAGTGTATTCTCATCATTCGTTTTTTCTTCAAGCGTAAATCCATCAGGAATATAAGTCGGATAAATTGGAACAAACTGTCCACTCTCTTCTTTTATATCGTATTGATATAATGTAACCTCTTCATAAATAGTTTTTACCCAATCATACACTTTCATCCTCACCGCATCAACCTTCAACGTGACAGTCATACCGGCGATAAGGCATATGAGGATCATTGCAGCAACTCTCCGGCTGTTTTTTATTGGAATGTGATATCGTTTTTTTAATTCTTCACGCCGAATCAGTTTTTCCATGCGTTTTGTATACTGGTCGGACGGTGAGTCAATTTTTTTGCTTTCTTCTTCATAATGATCAACAGCTTTATCCATACATGATGGTACATAAGTTTCTAACAACTCATCTATACTTTTCTTAGACATCGATACCCTCCTCCTTCAGCATCTTCTTCAAGACTTCTTTTCCTCGCATAATTCTTTGTCTGATTGTCGTTTCTTTGACTTGCAGAATCTCACTGATCATGTGATTTGAATAGCCATAGCAATATTTCAAAACGAATATTTCTTTGTAAATTTCCGGCAATTGATAAATACATTTTTCGACAGGATTAAACTGTGCTTCTAATGTATCTGTAAGCTCAGCTGTAAGCAATTCCGGATCCTTATCGCATATTATGTTCTTTCTTCGTTTTTCTTTTCGATAAATGTCTATCGCTGTCCTCTCAACTACTATAACGACATAGTGACGCAATTTGTTACATTCAATTCCTGAAATCTTGCTGAGATTCAAAAGTATATTTATAAAAGCCTGTGAAACAGCATCTTCCGCCAACTGTTTGTCTTTCAAGATCTGCTCTGCCCTATACAACATAAGACCTGAATACTGTTCATATATTTGCCGAAATCGGTTCCGTTCTTCTTCATCCTGCAGTTTATCTTTATAATCTGTTAAGGTAAGCATATGTTTTCCCCTTTTTTATCATCTGCTACAATTTTACCACAGTTCCACATAAAAAAGCACTACATTCCTTGCATCCAACTACAGGACGCATAAAATGTAGTGCTTTTGCGGAACTATTTATTTCTGATTGCGGAACTGGATCGGTGTCATATTATATGTTTTCTTAAACATACGATTGAAATGCTCCACATTCTGATATCCGACAGTGAGTGCGATATTTTCTACTGTCATATTGCTGCTCTTAAGCAATGCCTTTGCTTTCTTCATGCGGATCTTCTTCACCAGCTCACCAAATGTCATGCCCGATTTTTCTTTAATATATTTTGAAATATACGGTTTGGACAGGAAAAACTTCTCAGACAGATCATCCAGTGTTACATCTATATAATTGGCTTGAATATAATTTAAGATCTCGATCATTCTTGCATCTTTGCAAGTATCTGCATTTCCAATGTCTTCCAGTTTGTTTACTGCAACGGTCAATGCCTCAATGGAGGCTTTGATTATATCTGCATCGATGCCGACACCCCAGTATGGTTTGTCATTGCATATGATTCCGACATAAGCGACTGCCTTAGAAGAAGAACCTTTTGTCAGAGAATGTTCTTCGTAAAAGCTCAGCTCATAGCTTACATTAAAATACTGCTTAAGTGCATTGCTCACTGCATCTAAACGTCCGTTCCCCATTGCAGTGATCGTACGGTTTTCATTGTGATGGTTGACTGTCACTTCTGCAGTGATTCCATCTGTCTGCTTGAAGTGACACTCATCTACATGGAAAATCGGCTTTGTATTGATATAATTGTCGGAGAAGATCTGATATACCCATTCTGGACTGAGCTCTTTATGTGCCTTATCAGATACATCTTTTACAAGATAACCAACCTCTGCACGCATCTCCTGTGGAAGATTAATGCCATGGCTCTGCTTCAGGATGTAATTGACTCCACCTTTACCGGACTGACTATTAATACGGATAACATCAGAATCATATTCTCTTCCGACATCTTTTGGATCGATCGGCAGATACGGAACTGTCCAAATATTATTCTTGCTGTTTTCACGGCATTGCATTCCTTTGGCGATAGCATCCTGATGTGATCCGGAAAATGCAGTGAATACAAGATCTCCGGCATATGGCTGACGCTCATATACGTGCATTCTTGTCAGTCTTTCATATGTCTCACGGATTTCTTTCATATTTGAGAAATCAAGTCCTGGATCAACTCCCTGGGAGTACATATTCATTCCCATCGTAACAATATCTACGTTTCCTGTTCGCTCACCGTTACCAAACAGCGTTCCTTCAATTCGATCTGCTCCTGCAAGCACTCCAAGCTCCGCTGTTGCAACACCGCAGCCACGATCGTTATGTGGATGCAGACATAAAATCACATCGTCTCTGTATTTGAGGTGTTTGTTGACATATTCAAGCTGACACGCAAATGTGTGTGGCATCGCATTCTCCACAGTTGTCGGAATATTGATGATTGCTTTATTATCTGCTGTCGGTTTCCATACATCGAGTACTGCATTGCAGACTTCTACTGCATAGTCAACCTCTGTTCCGTGGAAGCTTTCCGGACTGTACTGGAAAGTGAAATTTCCTTCTGTTTCATTTGCAAGTGTTAATAACAGCTCAGCTCCATCAACTGCAATTTTCTTAATCTCTTCTTTGCTCTTTTTGAATACCTGCTCTCTCTGTGCAACAGAGGTAGAATTATAAAGATGGATCACTGCATGTGGTGCACCTTTTACTGCTTCAAATGTCTTCTTAATAATATGTTCTCTCGCCTGTGTAAGCACCTGCACAGTCACATCATCCGGGATCATGTCTTTCTCGATCAATGTACGCATAAACTGATATTCTGTCTCAGATGCAGCCGGGAACCCTACCTCTATTTCTTTAAATCCAATATCTACCAGCATTTTGAAGAACTCTAATTTCTCCTCTAAACTCATCGGTTCGATCAATGCCTGATTACCGTCACGTAGATCCACACTGCACCAGATTGGTGAATGTTCGATATGGTCTTTCTTCACCCAGTCATATGTCACCTCCGGCGGCATAAAATAAGATCGTTGATATTTTCCGTAATTTTTCATGTCTGTTACCTCGCCTTCTACTAGTAGTCAAATGGATAATTAAAATCAACTTAGTTGTATTTTTTTAATACTTGCTTATATTACCATAGTAAAGCGAAAAAGGAAAGTGGTTAATTTAATCACTTTCCTTGATTATTTTTAACATTATATATTATTTTGCCTCTAAAGAACGTTTTTTCGTGATCGTAACCTTCTCATCGTAGCATGCAAATATACTTTCTACTTTGGAAGTATCCGGTTTCGGTGAAAGCACACTTACAATTGGAACAATTACAAGTCCTGCTACCATAGCAATCGCACCTGCATTGATCGGTGAAGCAATATATCCGATAAACATATTGGATACAGTAATGCCTACACCTGCGATAAAGCTTGCCCATACCGCTGCTTTTGTCACACGTTTCCAGTACAGTCCATATAAGAACGGAGCTAAAAATGCACCAGCAAGTGCGCCCCAGGAAATTCCCATAAGCTGTGCGATAAATGTCGGTGGATCCAATGCAATCGCTACTGATAAAACGATAAAGAATACAATGAGCACCTGCATCCATCGAACCAGTTTTTTATCGTTCGCATTTTTCAAAACATTGTCTTTCAAAAAGTCAAGTGTCAATGTAGAGCTTGATGTCAATACAAGTGAAGCAAGCGTTGACATGGATGCGGATAACACGAGTACGATCACAATACCGATCAGAATGTCCGGCAATGTTGACAGCATATATGGTACGATGCTGTCAAATACAACATTTCCTGTCTCATCGTAGATTGCTTTGTTGTCAAATAATCTTCCGAATCCTCCGAGGAAGTAACAGCCTCCGGAAATCACAATTGCGAAGATCGTAGAAATAACAGTTCCTGTATTGATCGATTTTTCATCCTTGATTGCATAAAATTTACCGATCATCTGCGGCAGTCCCCACGTTCCAAGAGACGTAAGGATCACAACACCTAAGAGATTCAAAGGATCCGGGCCAAAGAAGGATGTAAAGGCTCCCGGCTGTCCCATCGTGATCGGTACATCGCTTGGAATCTCTGCCATCTTACGGATTGCATTTATAAATCCACCCTGTCCGCTTAACACGGCCCCAATGACTGCAATAATTCCACCTAGCATGATAATTCCCTGAATGAAATCATTGATCGCCGTTGCCATATATCCGCCGAGGATAACGTATACCGCTGTGAATACAGCCATTCCGAGTACACAATATGTATATGGAATATCAAATGCCATTCCGAACAATCTTGATAAGCCGTTGTATACCGATGCTGTGTACGGAACAAGGAAGATAAAGACGATTGCAGAAGCTACAAGCTTCAATGGCTTACTCTCGTATCTCTCTCCGAAGAAGTCCGGCATCGTCTTTACATTCAGATGCTGAGTCATGACTTTCGTTCGTCTTCCGAGTACAACCCACGCAAGCAGGCTTCCGATCAGTGCATTACCGATACCGATCCAAGTGCTGGCAAGGCCATATTTCCATCCAAACTGTCCTGCATAACCGACAAATACAACTGCTGAAAAATAGGAGGTTCCATATGCGAATGCGGTCAGCCACGGTCCTACCGATCTGCCGCCTAATACAAAGCCGTCTACACTGTACGCATGTCTTCTTGCATAAAATCCCACTGCCACCATCACAGCGAAAAATAATACAAGCAATAAAATTTTAATTCCCATAAGTAACCCTCCTGTCGAATCTTTACTTTAAAGCGTTACGCTTTAAAGTACTAAAGTTGTCTCAGACAGAGTACCATGGGAATTATATACTTGTCAATGATTTAATTTTATATTTTTAATTTATTTCATTTTATTAACGCGATCCTGGATCGTTTTATTGAAATTTTCAACTGTACGATCATAGCTTTCAGACATGTATTTTGACTGCAGCATGAAGTCAGCTGTTGCAAGGTTATTTGCAACTGGGATGTCATATACAACTGCAATTCGAAGCAATGCCTTTACATCAGGATCGTGTGGCTGTGCCTCTAATGGATCCCATAAGAATACCATAAAATCAATCTGTCCTTCTACAATCTTTGCACCAATTTGCTGGTCTCCGCCTAGCGGGCCGGAATTGTATGCTTTGACAGGCAAACCTGTTCTCTCAGAGATCAGTCTCGCTGTTGTACCTGTTCCGCAGAGGAAATGGTTTTTCAGGATATCTTTGTTTCTGTCACACCAGTCAACCATCTCTTTCTTCTTTCCATCATGTGCTACTAAAGCGATATGTTTCGCTTTTCCGATTTCAAACGTTACAAATCTGTCATCCATCGTCATGTCCTCCTTATTTTATTTCATTTATGAATCGTATTATATTTTGTCTACAACTTCATTCTGATTTTTATAAATACTGTTACAAGGTACGTATCCGCGCACACTTGACAGCGGGTAAATATTCGTATGACTTCCAATCACACTTCCAGGATTTAAGATACTTCCGCATCCGACTTCTACTTCATCTCCGATCATCGCACCGAATTTCTTAATACCTGTCTCAATATTACCTTCCGGTGTCTTTACTACAACAAGCTTCTTGTCTGATTTTACATTCGATGTGATAGAGCCGGCACCCATATGTGATTTGTATCCGAGAATAGAATCTCCGACATAATTGTAATGTGGTACCTGTACTTTATTGAATAAGATCACATTTTTAAGCTCTGTCGAATTTCCTACAACTGCACCTTCTCCAACGATTGCATTGCCACGGATAAATGCGCAGTGTCTTACTTCTGCATCTTTTCCGATAATAGCCGGTCCGTGTACATACGCAGATGGAAATACATTTGCTGACTTTGCGATCCACACATCTTCACCTACTTTGTCATACTCCTCTTCCGGAAGGCTCTTACCAAGCTCTAATATAAATGCACTGATCTTCGGCAATACTTCCCATGGGTAAGTAACTCCTTCAAAAAGATCTTTTGCGATTGTTTCTTCCAATGTATATAATTCTTTCACTGTTAATTCATTCATTTGACTTTTTCTCCTTTAACAATAGTTTCTCACATGTATCAGCATAACACTTTCTCATGTGACAGGCAAACAATTTACATTCTTTTTACTTTTTTGCCTTTTTATAGTATTGTGCAGTCTGATCGTAGCAGTAGCGAAGCTGGCTTTGATTACGGAGAACTCTTACTCCCTCTGTACGGCTGATAATAAAATGATCTAATTTCTGCATATATTCTTCCGGTGTGATTTCTCCATCTGCAACATAATTAAGCCCCTTCTCCCAGCTTGCAGTGAGCTCTGGATTCAGGAGCGAACGAATGGAATTTTGCACAACATCATATATCATCTCGCCAAGCATAGACGGGGTGACGATCTGCGTCTTTTTATTCAGCGACAAATATTTAATATTAAATAATTTCTTTAAAATCTCGCCTCGTGTCGCACTTGTTCCAATCCCACTTCCTTTGATCTGTGCACGCAGCTCCTCATCTTCGATCAGCTGTCCTGCATTTTCCATTGCAAGGATCAGGGAACCGGAATTGTAACGTTTCGGCGGAGAAGTCTTTCCTTCTTTGATGTCAAGTGTCTGCACCGGCAGTGTCATGCCTTTTTTCAAAGTCTTGATCTTTTCAAAGAAACTGCTGTCAGTCTCCATCTGGTTTTCATTTTGCCCATCCTCAGATTCATTGCCAACATCTTCTTTCGTCTTTGCTTTTTTCTTAGACGGATTGCCTGCTACTTTCAGATACCCTTCTTCTGCAAGTACTTTAAAGCTTGAAAAGAAAGACTCTTCTTTTATTTTCGTTGTAATGGCAACCTTCTGGTACACAGCCGGCGGGTAAAAAATGCTTAAAAAACGACGTACGATCACATCATAAACCTGCTTTGACAGATGGGAAAGACTATTAAGAGCTCCCATGCCCTGTCCGGTCGGGATGATTGCGTAGTGGTCTGTGATCTGCTTATCATTTACGTAACGGGTCTTTTCAAGCCCTTTATGAGAGCCAAAAGAGACAATTTCCTTTAAATAAGAAACGGCCGGTTCATACTTCATTAATCCATTGAGATTTTTATGGATTTCCTTTGCTACTGCTGTCGATAAGACACGGGCATCTGTTCTCGGATAAGTGACAAGCTTTTTCTCATAAAGCTCCTGGACGATGCGAAGTGTCTCATCCGGACTGATCTTAAACCGCTTCGAGCATTCATTTTGAAGCTCCGCAAGGTTATATAAAAGTGGTGGATTCTTTTTTTCTTTTTTCTTCTCGATGGAAATAATCTGACACATTAGCGGCTCGTTATCTTCTCTGAGATAACGGATCAACTCTTCTGCTTTATCCTTTTTCTTGAATCCATTTTCCTTATAAAGATCAAAGGATTCAAAATATCTCGACCCTTTGACAGCGCGCCATTCACCTTCAAACGTCTGTCCGCTTTCTCCGATCGTACTTAGCACGCGGTAAAATGGCGTCTCAACAAAGTCTCTGATCTCACGCTCTCTTCGTACAACCATTCCAAGGACACAAGTCATAACCCTCCCGACAGATATTACTGAATATTTTGTATTTAAATAACTGGAAATACTGTTTCCATACTTCAATGTCAATAATCTTGAGAAGTTGATCCCCATAAGGTAATCTTCCTTCGCACGCAGATAAGCAGACGCCGACAGGTTGTCATATTCAGACAGATCTTTCGCTTCTTTGATCCCTCGTAAGATTTCCTCCTCTGTCTGTGAATCAATCCACACACGAAGCCTTTTCTTTCCTGTCACATGTGCCTGCTGCTCTACAAGACGATAGATATATTCTCCTTCGCGTCCCGAGTCGGTGCAGACATAAATCGTATCTACATCCGGGCGGTTCAACAGTCCGGATACGATTTTAAACTGCTTGGAAACGGACGGGATCACTTCGTATTTGAATTCTTTTGGAATAAAAGGCAGAGTCTCTAAGCTCCACCTTTTAAGTGACGGATCATATGTTTCCGGGTAGCTCATCGTAACCAGGTGCCCGACACACCAGGTTACGACTGCCTCTTCTGATTCCAGATATCCATCTTTTCTTTTTGCAGAGATATTAAGCGCCTTTGCAAATTCCTGGGCAACGCTCGGTTTCTCCGCAATATATAATGCTTTCCCCATATATTTTAATGTTAACTCCTAGTGAAATATATTTTTGATCATAGATAATAATCCTATTTTCTTCTTCGGCTTCTCTTTTGCCATCTTAGAAGCCTCTATCATCTCTTCCATAAATACTGCCTGTGAATCAATATACGGTTCTACCAGCTCCCTCTTCCGGTAAGTTCCGTCATTTTGCAATATCCGTGCCTTGATATTGTCACTGAGCATAATCTTAAGATCATGATTGATGATCTTTTTTATATTATCATCGAGAATCGGGCAGGCAACTTCTACACGCTTTTGCGTATTTCTTGTCATCATGTCCGCCGAACCGATATAAATTTTTTGTTCTTTTCCTGTTCCAAAACTGAAAATGCGCGGATGCTCAAGAAAACGTCCTACAACGCTTATCACTCGAACATTGTCTGTGTATCCGGGAACACCTGGCAGGATACAACAGATTCCACGTACGAGAAGATCTACCTTCACTCCGGCGCAGGACGCCTCGGACACTTTTTTGATGAAATCTACGTCTGTAATGGAATTCATCTTCATGATAATGCGTCCTTTGTCACCCTTTTCGATCTCTTCATCCATAAGACGAAGCACATTCTGCTTCAAACTTGTCGGCGATACAATGAGGCGATTATAATGACCGTCCAGATTGCCTGTTGCCATATTGTTAAAGAACAACGCTGCATCTTTTCCAATGGAATAATCTCCTGTCATCAAAGACAGGTCTGTATACATCGTTGCAGTCTTCTCGTTATAGTTTCCGGTTCCAACCTGCGTGATATACTGGATATCTCCGCGGTTGCGGTATGTAATAAGGCAGATCTTAGAGTGTACTTTATAATTTTCAAATCCGTAGATCACACGACAGCCGGCCTCTTCTAATCGCTCCGACCAGTCAATATTATTCTGCTCATCGAACCTTGCACGCAGCTCGATAAGAACCGTTACTTCTTTTCCGTTCTCTGCTGCCGCGCAAAGATACTCAACCAGTCTTGCCTTGCTTGCCAGTCGATAGATTGTGATCTTGATCGTTAAAACATTGGGATCTACCGAAGCTTCTTTTATAAGTTTCAAAAACGGTTGCATACTCTCATATGGATAGAAAAGCAAAACATCTTTTTTGCGTACCTGACGCATAATGCTTCCTTCCTCCACTGCTGCCGAAGGCTGTGGAGTGAACGGAGGGTACGTCAATGCTTTCTTAAGTGGTTCCGGGAGATTACCGCTGATTGTGAAAATGTAAGACAGCTTCATTGGCATATTCGTACGGAAGATCTGCACCGGTTTAATCTGAAATTTCTCACAAAAAAAGTCTTCCATCTCATCACTTAACTTTTCTGCAACCTCCAGACGTACAACTGCCATTTTCCTTCTCTTATGTAAAGTGTTCTTCATCAGTATACGAAAATCATCTGTCACTTCCAGTGCCTCATCATCCGGCGCGATATCTGCATTTCTCGTTACACAGATGTAATTTGGATCTGCGACTTCATACTGCTCAAATACAATATCCAGATATTCCATAATGACTTTTTCCATACGGATGTAACGAACATCTTCACCCGGAAGATATAAAATATCAGAAATAAACTGCGGAACGGGAACAATTCCCATACGCACCTTTCCTTTATGATTTTTATCGGACAAATTCGCCGTTACATATATTTCTTTATTCAAAAGATGTGGAAATGGATGGTTGGCATCTACAATCTGCGGTGAAAGTACCGGAAGCACCTGCTCCTTAAAATACTTCTTCACATATTTCTTATCCTGTGAATCCAGCTCCTTGAAATCCAATCCACACACACCATAAGGATTGAGCTGCCTCTTGATATCTGCATACGTCTTATCACGCTCCTTATAAAGAGGTGCAACTGCTGCATATATTTTCTTAAGCTGCTCTATCGCTGTCATACCGGAACGCTTATCTACCGTCTGCGCTTCTGTATGTGCCATATCAAACAAGCTTCCTACACGGATCATGAAAAATTCATCCAGATTGCTTGTAAAAATAGCTACGAACTTCATTCGTTCCAGAAGCGGAACTGTAATATCCTGTGCCTCTTCCAGCACACGCTTATTAAATTCCAGCCAGGAAAGTTCTCGATTTTGTGTATAATTTAAAAGCTCTTTTTTCATTCGCCTCATCCCTTTCTTTATGGTCATTATCATACCACATTCTCATGAAGCGGACAAGAAAGGAAGGTCTCCCCTTGGGCTTAAAAAGCCTTTGGTTCACCTTCCATTCCACGTTCTTTCATTCGAAAATTATTTTGCCTGAATATATCCTTTGGCAGTCAAAGCCTCTGCACAGAGTACGGCTCCTCCGGCTGCTCCTCTGACGGTATTGTGAGAAAGACCGACAAACTTGAAGTCAAACATGCTGTCTTCTCTTAAACGTCCAATGGATACACCCATTCCATTCTCATAATCTACGTCCAGTTTTACCTGTGGGCGATTATCTTCTTCTAAATACTGGATGAACTGCTTCGGTGCACTTGGAAGCTTAGCCTCCTGTGGGAATCCTTTAAATTCTCTTAATTTTTCAATAAGCTGTTCTTTCGTAGGCTTCTTCTCAAAATTGATAAATACAGCAGCTGTATGTCCGTTCAGTACCGGAACACGCAGACACTGACAGGTGATCTTCGGTGAACTTGCAAGCTTAATCTCACCATTTTCGTAAGTTCCCAGAACACGAAGTGGCTCCTGCTCGCTCTTTTCTTCTTCTCCGCCGATATATGGAATAATATTTTCAACCATCTCCGGCCAGTCTTTAAATGTCTTACCTGCTCCAGAGATTGCCTGATAGGTTGTTGCTACAACTTCCTTCGGTCCAAACTCTTCCCATGCTGCAAGGCAAGGTGTATAACTCTGAATAGAGCAATTTGGTTTTACAGCGATGAATCCTCTTGTTGTTCCAAGTCGTTTCTTCTGGTCATTGATCAGTTCGAAATGATCTGCATTGATCTCCGGAACTACCATCGGCACATCCACCGTCCAGCGGTGTGCGCTGTTATTGGATACAACCGGTGTCTCTGTTTTCGCATAGGCTTCCTCGATGGCACGGATCTCATCTTTTGTCATATCTACTGCGCTGAATACGAAATCCACATCTGCTGCCACTTTTTCAACTTCATTGACATTGAAAACTACGAGCTTCTTTACGGCTTCCGGCATCGGTGTGTCCATCTTCCAACGACCTCCGACAGCATCCTCGTATGTCTTGCCTGCTGATCTTTCACTGGCTGCCACTTTAACAACTTCAAACCATGGATGGTTTTCAAGCAGCGATATAAAACGCTGACCTACCATACCTGTTGCGCCAAGAATTCCTACTTTTAATTTCTGATCCATTTTGCTCTCCTCCTTCTAGATCTTCTCTATTCATTCATGATATCGTCGTATGAAGCAAGATAATCTTTGCTTCTTCCAACAACTTCCTTCATTGCATCGTATCCCGGTGCGCCGATCGTAAGTCGTTTATTCACACATGTCTTCAAACTGATAGCTTCATAAATATCTTCTTCAAATACCGGACAGATTGCCTTATATTCTTCCAAAGGCAGATCGTCCAGTGCGATTTTTTTATCAATACATATAAGAACAAGCTTTCCTACGATTCCATGTGCATCTCGAAATGGCACGCCGTGGTTGACAAGATAATCTGCTGCATCGGTTGCATTCGTAAATCCATGTCTTGCGCTTTCTGCCATACGCTCCTTATTAAACTGCATCGTCTTCAACATTCCGGTAAATAATGCAAGACAGCCCTTTGTCGTGTCTATTGCATCAAATACCCATTCCTTATCTTCCTGCATATCTTTGTTATAAGCAAGCGGAATGCCTTTCATTGTAGTAAGGAAAGATTGTAATGCACCATATACTCTTCCGGTCTTTCCTCTTACAAGCTCTGCAATATCCGGATTCTTCTTCTGCGGCATAATACTACTTCCGGTACTGTATGCATCATCAATTTCAACAAATTTATACTCGTTCGTATTCCAGATGATCACTTCCTCCGAAAATCTTGATAAATGCATCATGATTGTGGACATTGCCGATAATAATTCTATAATATAATCTCTGTCCGAAACACCGTCCATACTGTTTAATGTCGGTCCGTCAAATTCAAGAAGCTTGGCCGTATACTCACGATCAAGCGGATAAGTCGTACCTGCAAGTGCTCCCGATCCTAATGGACAAGTATTCATACGCTTCTTAATATCTACGAGACGTTCATGATCTCTCTTAAACATCTCGAAATATGCACCCATATGATGAGACAGTGTGATCGGCTGAGCCTTCTGTAAATGTGTAAAGCCTGGCATATACGTATCTAAATGTGCTTCCATAATTGTAAGAAGCACTTCCAGCATCTCTTTCACAAGGTGATCGAGCTCTTTAATCTCATCTCTTGTATAAAGCTTCATATCCAATGCAACCTGATCGTTACGACTGCGTCCGGTATGCAGCTTCTTACCGGCATCCCCGATTCGGTCTATCAATGTTGCCTCTACAAAACTGTGGATGTCTTCATATTCTGACGTGATCCTCAATCTGCCCTCATCTACATCCTTTAAAATTCCCTGTAAGCCTTCTAAAATCTCGTGTTGTTCACCATCGGTCAATATGCCCTGCTTTGCCAGCATTCTTACATGTGCCATGCTGCCTTTGATATCCTGTGCATAGAATCTCTGGTCAAATGAAATGGATGCATTAAAGTTGTAAACAAGCTGATCCGTTTTCTTCGTGAAACGCCCGCCCCATAATTGTGCCATATGCTCTACTTCCTTTCAAAAAAAATGATAGGTATTATTCTATCACACTTTTTAGCGATTTACCATGGAAAATTCACATCCACAATAATCCTGTCTGTATAAGCCATACATTTTTGACAATTCAATCGATCGTTTATAGCCATTTTTTTTCTTAAAATCAGACATCAGATAAGCTACACCATATTCATCTGCAAGATGCAGACCAATCTCATTTAATCGGTCTGCCTTCTTAAGCGGACTGATCGTAAGTGTCGTAGTAAAATAGTCAAATCCCGCTGTTTTAGCAATCTTCGCCGTCTCACGAAGTCTAAGTTCATAACACTTCATACAGCGTGCTCCACCCTCTTTTACATGCTCTAACCCAGTTGACATCTCATAAAAGCGGTCTTTGTCATACGGCCCTGCCATAAAAGCGATCGGATGCTTCGCAGGAAGTTCTTCAATTAATTTCTGCTGCTCCCATATACGCTTCGTATATTCACTTTCCGGATATATATTCGGATTATAATAAAAAACAGTAATCTCAAAATACTGGCTTAAATACTCCAGCACATAACTACTGCATGGCGCACAGCAACTGTGGAGCAATAACTTTGGAACTTTGCCTTCCTTTACAATATGTTCAATTGTTTTATCCAGTTCTTTCTGATAATTCATAAATAATCTTCTCCTGTTATTTGTGACGTTACTAGAAATTATAGCTTTTCTCAATTCTTCTGACAAGTAAATACTGACGCAAAATTCTTATATTTATATAAACTTTTAAAGCCATCCGATCACATAATGTAAACGAATGGCTTCTTAATTTTACAAATAAAAAAGCTGGAAATCGGACTTGAACCGACGACCCCTTCATTACGAGTGAAGTGCTCTACCGACTGAGCTATTCCAGCATGGACTGCGCTTTCGCAGTCACAAATTATATTATACCTTATTTTTATACTTTTGCAAGAACTTTTTTCTTAATCTTGTATGTTCATATGCACCATAAGCTGGCGATATGGAATCTCGATGTGTTTTTCATCCATTTTTTCTTTGATTGTCTCAAGTATTCGCCATTTTGCAGGCCAGAAGTCCTCGTTCTTTGTCCAGGCACGGGCGCCAAGTACAACGGAGCTTTCGCCAAGATCATCAACAAATACAAGAATCTCATCTTCACTTAACACTGCCGGATCTTCATGCAGAATATCAAGGATCAACGCTTTTGCCTTTTTTATGTCTGCATTATAGGAAATTCCGATTCGCAGGTCCAGACGTCTTTCATCCTTCGCTGTTGCATTCGTCAAACTGTTATTTGTAAGAATTCCATTCGGTATAACGATAGTCTTATTATCGATCGTAGTAAGCTTTGTATAAAAGATTTGAATTTCCTTGACTGTACCTTCATTTTTATTTGTATCTTCTATAATATAATCTCCTACTTCAAATGGCTTCAGTAAAAGGATCAAAACTCCACCGGCGAAATTAGAAAGACTGCCTTGCATAGCAAGACCGATTGCCACACCACCGGATGCGATCAATGCTGCAACGGAAGATGCATCGATTCCAAACTTTGTTCCTATTGTAAATAGCAGAAGAAAATACAGAGAAAATTTAAGGAGAGAGTCTACAAACTGTTCCACTCCTTTGTCTGCATTGGAACGCTCCATCGATTTGCGCACAAGTTTTCGGATCATGCGGATCACAATTCTTCCTACAAAGAAGAAAACAAGTGCAAAAAGTACTTTCACTCCGAACGAAATAATATCCGGAACATGATTTTGCAGATAAGTCATAAACTGGCTCATCTCTTCTACTGTTTCTTTCGTTGTATTTGCGGCCGCCTCTGCGGTTGCTGTTGTATCTTTCATATAATACAATTCTCCTTCTACATTTCTTTTAATGCCAAAAATGCACTTAAGTTTCCTCGTTTGTTTCCGGTTGTTCTATGGGAAAATAAAAGATCCGGATTGCAATGTGTGCATAAATTTGTCACTGCCATATGCTCCTTTAAAATTCCGGCTTCTGTAAATACAGCTTCATTGGCACGCCACAAATTAAGTTGATATTTTCCATTATCTTTTTTATAAAACAATTCCGCCCACAACGACTCATCGAAAGCCTTGCAAAATTCATCGATCACATCTTCACTTACTTCATAACAGTTCTGGCAAATAGATGGCCCAATGGCAGCGAGAATATCTTTCGGATCACTTCCAAATTCCTTCATCATCTTCTCTACCGTGACTTTCCCCATCTTTCCGACCGTTCCTCTCCATCCGGAATGGCTCAGTCCAATTGCCTTCTTCACAGGATCTACAAAATAGAGCGGCACACAATCTGCAAAAAATGTGACAAGACAGATCCCCGGCACATCCGTTACTAGTCCATCCGTCTCCATAAAATGCCTTCCTTTATCTTCTGGTAAGACGCGCGCTACATTTGTTGTATGTGTCTGATGGGTGTACGTAAAATCTTCTTTGCGAACGCCGATGGCTCCTGCAATAAGCTCCTTATTTTTTTCTACGTCTTTCGGGTCGTCCCCTCTTGTCATACTGATATTCATAGAAGTCCAGCATCCTTTGCTGACGCCGCCTAATCTGGTTGAAAAACCATGATTTACAATACCTGTCTCTTCAAATAATGGGTAAGTGAGAAATGGTACATCATTTACAATATTTTCATGAAATATATACTTGTCATTCTTATATTTTAAACCAATCATGTTCTCCTCCTAGTATGCTTCAAACGCATTTTGAATATGCCATGTCTTCTCTTTTGTGATTCCGATCACATCAAATCGACATGGCACATTTAAATATCCATTCTGTGATAAATATACACCGGCGCAACGAATGATCGTCTTTTGCTTTTTCACATCCACCGCCTCCAAAGGATGTCCGCTAAGTGGACCATTTCGATACTTCACTTCGCAGAAAACAAGATATTCTTTATCTCTTGCGATAATGTCGATCTCTCCCGACCGACATCTGAAGTTGTATTCCAGTATCTCATATCCTAAGCTTTCCAGATATGCTCCGGCTTCTTTTTCAAATTTCGTTCCAAGTGCTCTTTTATTTTCCTTCAAAAATAATTCTCCCACTTTATAAGCTAAACAAAGTTTTTAATAAATGTCTTTCTGTGGATCGGTGTCGGACCTAATTCCTTAAGCCCGGCAATATGGGCTTTCGTACCGTATCCTTTGTTTTTAGCAAATTCGTATCCGGGAAGCACCTGATCATACTCCATCATAAGATGATCCCTTGTCACTTTCGCAACAATACTAGCCGCTGCGATGGAAATACTCTTCGCATCACCTTTAATGATTGGAATCTGCGGAATGTCCACTTCCGGTATCGTCACTGCATCATTCAGCAAAAGATCCGGCGCCTGTCCCAATTTGCCAGTCAGATCTTCAATCGCCATTCGCATCGCCTCATATGTGGCCTGCAAAATGTTGATCTCATCAATCCTTGCCGGACCGACCGACCCAATTCCGACTGCAACTGCTTTTTCCATGATCTCATCATAGAGAAGCTCTCTTTTCTTCTCTGAAAGCTTCTTTGAATCATTGAGATAAAGGATCGTCTCATCTTTTGGTAAAACAACTGCACATGCAACGACAGGTCCTGCTAACGGACCACGTCCGACTTCATCAATACCGCAGATATTGGCATACTGCACATTTTCTTTTTCATACTGGGACATCTCTTCCAGTCTTTTTAACTCTTTCTGGAGTTTTTCCTCTTTTTTTCGAAGTCTTTCTTCTTCTCTCTTATTCATGTTTGATTACTCCGATCTTATCGAACGGATAGATGCGCACCCAGGCTCTTCCGACCAGCTTATCTCGCTTTAACACACCTACATACGGATCTCTGCTGTCCTGACTGTGATTTCTATTATCTCCAAGGACAAAATATTCATCGGACCTAAGTGTGATCGGCTCCTCGGCAATTCCAGGCTCTGCCATCACTTCTTTTCCGTATATATCGCTTTCCAGTTTCTTTCCGTTAATATAAATATATCCGTCTTTTACCTGTACTGTCTCGCCAGGCAGTCCCATAATACGTTTGATATAGTATGTATTTTCTTCGTATTCGTATGGAAATACGATAATATCAAATCGTTCAGGATCATGGAAATGATACGACAGCTTATCTACGATCAGGTTATCTCCATTCTGTAATGTAGTCTCCATTGACTGACCACTGACTCTTGTTCTCTGACCAACAAAAGTTACAATAAACCATGTCAGACCGATGATGATCAAAAAATACAGTAAATATCCCAAAAGTTTTCTTAACACACTCTTTGAACCGTCCTTATCTTTATTCCTTGCCATTATTTATCACTCCTTGCTCTTTTTGCCTGCGTTGTTCTATTCACATGTCTCCGGATATTCCAGTGTCAATCTGCCAAGACGACCGTTTCGGAAATCATCCAACAAAAGAATTGCTGCTTTTTCTGTGTCTAACTCATTGCCTCTGACTACGCAGTTTCGATTCTTTGCGATTTCATGCAGTACAATATATGGATCTTCATTTAATTCCACCGCATATTTCTCCGGCAGCACATCCGGATATGCTCTGCTTAAAAACTTAATAAGCTCTGCAGCCAGCTCTTCTGTATTCAGAATCTCATCTTTCATAGAACCAATAAATGCAAGGCGAAGGCCTACTTCCTGATCTTCAAACTTCGGCCATAAAATTCCCGGTGTGTCTAGTAACTCTACCTGTTTATTCAGGCGGATCCACTGTTTTCCTTTTGTAACACCCGGTTTATTTCCGGTTTTCGCACATGCTTTTCCTGCAAGCGCATTGATAAATGTTGATTTTCCTACATTCGGAATTCCAACTACCATAGCGCGTACCGGACGATTTAAAATACCACGCTTTCTATCGCGCTCGATTTTTTCCTTACAAGCCTCACGGATCACGCCCTGAATAGACTTGATCCCGCCGCCTTTTTTCGAATTGACTTTCACGACGGAATATCCCTTTTCTTTAAAATACTCTGCCCATGCGTCATTCCACTTCTCTTCTGCAAGGTCTGATTTATTCAATAAAACAAGTCTTGCTTTGTTCTTTCCAAGCTCATCAATATCCGGATTTCTGCTTGAAATCGGAATTCTGGCATCTACCAGTTCGATCACAAGGTCAATTAATTTTATATTTTCCTGCATCATACGCTTTGCTTTTGTCATATGACCAGGGTACCACTGAAAATGCATATTTCTACCTCACAAATCCAAAATGTTTTCTCGGTGACACTACAAACCATGCTTTCCCGTATATATAGCTTCGCTTTACATTGCCAATGTCCGCATTTCTGCTGTCTTCGCTGTTCTCCCTGTCATCTCCAAGGACAAAATATTCATCAGATGCGATTTTTGTTGGCTCACCTATAATACCGGCATCGCTGATCTTCGATGTCGCGTAGTCTTCATCCAGTTTCTTTCCATTTATATAAATATTATTCTCGATCACCTGGATCGTCTCACCAGGCATCCCAACAATACGTTTTATGTAATAATGATCGTTGTTATTTCCTTTCGGCTTGAAAATAATAATGTCACCGCGCTTCGGTGTAGTGGCATTATATACAATCCGGTTAGTCAATACAACATCTCCGTTTTTTAAGAGCGGACTCATAGAATCTCCGATCGTACTGACACGCTGTCCCATATACCACACAGAGACAAATGCCAGAAAGCAGACGATCACAATTTTAAAAACCCACTTGCAGATCTCAACAAGCAGATGTCGATCTGGTTTAATGGGAAGCTTTTTCCCGCCAAATTGTTTTCTTCGATATCTTCTGCTTCGATATTTTTTACTTTTAAAATCTTTTCTACGCAAATGTCTGCCTTTGAAAAGCTTTTGATTGTTTTTCTTCATAAGATCCCCTCATAGCAGAAAAAGGACAACTACATATATGTACTTGTCCTTTTTGTTCGTGTTTCTTATTTTACTAATTCTTTAACTTTCGCTCTCTTACCAACGCGGTCTCTTAAGTAGTTCAGTTTTGCTCTTCTTACTTTACCTCT
>JAUNTC010000126.1 GCA_030538915.1 Lachnospiraceae bacterium
TTTAGGAACAGGGGTTTACTTTTGCAAACTGGAAGTCAGTTTTCCAATTCAGCTGAACATAAAATACATATATTTTGCTAACATAAAATCGCATTTTAATTGTGCTTCAAGCACAAAAATGATACAATAAATGCAAAAAGGAGGTGCGATATGGCTGTCGAACTGGAAAAAATGTATGCACAGCTCATTCCGTCGTACAAAATCAAGCTTCATACGAAGAGCTGTTTTGACAAGCAGATCAACTGGATCCATACAGTGGAGGAGATTGAATTTGTCGAATTTCTTCATGGAAACGAATTATTATTCAATTCTGGGCTTAATTATACGTCCGACGAATGGCTTCGGGAATTTATTGATGCACTTTGTGCTAAGCATGCAGGGGGACTGATCTTTGGAATGAAGGATGGAACCGAATTTCCACAGCGGATCATCGATTACTGCAATGAGAAAAAATTTCCACTTTTTTCGGCGTCCTGGGATACGCCATACATTGACATTATGCGTCTGTTTTCGGAAATCCTGCTTAAAAACGAACAGATTGAGACGAATTTGGTAAATGCATTGAAAAATGCAATCTACTATCCGAACAGTCAGGATATGTATCGGAATCATATGGAGAGAAATGGATTTTTTGAAGACTATCCATATATTATTATCCGTATCAGTTGTCATGCTTATGATACAGAAAAAGGAAATGAAACGTTGAAAAAACTGGAGCATAACATCCGCTTCTCATTGAAAAAAACAATTCTTTACAGAGAACAGGGTGTACTGACCGTGCTGTCGGCAGGACATTTTGAAAATTGGGTAAAAAGTGAAGTGCAGGAAATGTGTGAAAGAGACAAAAACATTTACGCCGGAATCGGAATTACTGTTTATAAGCTTGCGGACATCCATCGGTCATTTGAGTCAGCGCAGATTGCATATCAGCTCACAAAAACGGCAGTCCCGAAAAATTATCTTGTATACAATGAACTTGGAGTTTACAAGCTGCTGACCGATTTAAAGGAACCGGTATTATATACAAAATTTGCAGATGAAGTACTTGGTGATCTGCTCCGTTATGACCGTGAAAACAATACGGAATATGTCGATATTCTGCGTGCTTATTTCGAAAATGAATGCAGTACACTCTGCACAGCGAAGGCACTTTATTGCCATAAGAACACGTTGACGTATAAATTAAACGCGATCAAAGAAATTTTAGGATATGATATTTTAAACAATGAAAACCGGACAAAGATCATGCTGGCGTTCTATATTTTGCGTATTGGAGAAAAGTGGTACAACCATTACAGCGAATAGAAAATAATGCATTTCTCACAAAAAATGACCAATCGTCTAATCTACGTTGACTATTGGTCATTTTTATTGTATAGTGCAAGTAAGACTTGAAGGATCGGAAAGCATAAATACAACTAGGGGAAGGAAGTGTAGAGTTATGATGGTCAAATTTGGGAAAAAGATCGTAAAACACAGAGTGCTGATTTTGGTTGTCAGCATTTTGTTATTGATCCCGTCAGCATTTGGATATTTGCATACGAGGATTAATTATGACGTACTGACTTATCTGCCAGGCGACATCGAGACAATGATCGGGCAGGATATTCTGATCAATGATTTCGGTACGGGAGCATTTTCGATGTTCGTAGTCGATGGTATGGAGGATAAGGATGTATCGAAACTCAAGAAGAAGATCGAGGATGTGGAGCATGTAAAGAGAGTTGTCTGGTATGACTCCTTTATGGACATCAGTGTTCCGAAAAAGATGTTGCCGAAAGAGCTTTATGACAAATTTAACACGGATACAGGAACGATGATGGCGATTTTCTTTGATGAAGGAACTTCTTCAGATGGAACGATGGAAGCAATCTCGAAAATCCGTGGTATTGCTGGAAAGCAATGTTTCTTAAGTGGAATGTCAGCGATCGTTACGGATACAAAAGAACTGGCTGAGAAGGAGACTCCACTTTACGTATTGATCGCAGTAGTGCTTGCGATGATTGTGCTCGGCCTTACGATGGAATCATTCTTCGTACCGATTCTGTTCATGTTGAGTATCGGGATAGCAATTGTTTACAACTTGGGAAGTAACTATTTTATGGGAGAGATTTCCTATATTACGAAGGCGCTGGCGGCGGTACTTCAGCTCGGTGTGACGTTAGATTATTCGATATTCCTTATGCACAGCTACGAAGAACAGCAGATCCGTTATGAAGGAGATAAAGAACGTGCGATGGCACATGCAATCTCCCAGACATTTTCATCGGTTATCGGAAGCTCTGTTACAACGATTGCCGGATTTATCGCTCTTTGCTTTATGTCATTTACACTTGGACTCGATATTGGTGTCGTCATGGTCAAAGGTGTAATCCTTGGTGTGATTGCCTGTATCACAATTCTCCCGGCGATGATCCTTTGTGGTGACAGATATATTGAGAAGACGAAGCACAAACCGTTCTTACCGGATATCGGAAGAATTTCAGATAAGGTTACAAAGAGATATTTTATATATGTAGCATTATTCCTGATTGCATTGTTCCCGGCTATTTATGGAAACAATCATACAGGTGTTTATTACAATCTGGATGAGACATTGCCGAAAGACTTGCCGAGTATTATCGCAAATGAGAAGCTCAAGGAAGATTATGATATGAACACAACACATATGATCCTTGTAGACAGTTCGACAGATGGAGCAGATGTGGGGAAGATGATCAAGGAGATGGAAAAGGTCGACGGAGTAAAGTGGGCGCTTGGTCTTGACTCACTGATCGGACCTGCGGTTCCTGCAAGTATGTTGCCGGAGTCGGTGACAGAAGTTCTGAAGAATGACAAGTATCAGCTGCTTCTTGCAAACTCCGAGTATAAAGTGGCGACGGATGAATTGGACGATCAGATCAAAGAGCTTAATACTATTTTGCATAAATATGATGATGGCGGAATGCTTATCGGAGAAGGCCCTCTGACTGCAGACCTGATCGATATTACCGATAAAGATTTTCGAAATGTAAGTATTGTATCGATTGGAATTATTTTCATAATTATATTGATTTTATTTAAATCGATTTCGCTGCCGATCATCCTTGTAGGCGTAATTGAATTTGCGATTTTCGTTAATATGGGAATTCCTTATTATACAGGAACGAAATTACCGTTTGTTGCATCTATCGTTATTGGAACGATCCAGCTTGGTTCTACGGTAGACTATGCGATTCTTATGACGACTCGTTATAAGCGAGAGAGAAATCATGGCGCAGGCAAGTACGATGCGATCACAACTGCCCACCAGGTATCTGCACAGTCTATTATGGTAAGTGCGCTGAGTTTCTTCGCTGCCACGATCGGTGTTGGACTTTACTCTAATATCGATATGATCAGCTCCTTATGCATCCTTATGGCGAGAGGAGCGCTGATCAGTATGATGGTTGTAATCTTCGTATTGCCATCTATCTTCATGATCTTCGATAAAGTGATCGTGAAGACAAGCAAAGACTTTTTGCCAAAGAAAGCATAAAAGACGATTGGTATTGTAAAAAGAATACTGTAAAAAAATAAACAAACATAGATCCGATGTTGACGAATACATGTGCATTTGCTATAATCCTGTCTTTGACAGTTGTTAGAAGAAAAAATCGCTGTATCCCTTGTGAT
>JAUNTC010000127.1 GCA_030538915.1 Lachnospiraceae bacterium
ACAGACCCTTATAGGGTCAAAGCAAACCACCGGCTAAGCCGGTGGTTGTGATTTGAATGAAAATTGACAAAGACTGTTTACTTACGTTATGCTTGTTTGAAGTAACGAAAAAAATAACAAAAGAAAAGACAAAGAATAAGGAGATGTCAGGATGAGGAGACACAATTTATTTGCAACAATGATAATGACTCTTTGTATTTGTGTGACAGCGATCGTTCAGCCGGTATGTGCGGAAGAGATTACTGAGAATAAGATAGAATGTGATGACGATCCGGGTGCAGGAAGACTGGACGGACACATTGCACCGGAGTTTTTTGGAGAGCAGACAAGAGCGAGAACAGCGGTATCCTATACGCATGCGGATAAGTTTAAAAGCGGTTATACAATCCAAGATGGAATTGATGTATCGCAGTGGAATGGTAATATTGACTGGAAAAAAGTGAAAAAAGACGGGATTGATTTTGCCCTTGTACGAATGGCATATCGTGGATATGGAACTGCCGGAAATACGGAGATAGATAAAACCGGAGCAGACAATCTGAAAAATGCAGTAGCAGCAGGTGTCCCGGTTGGAGCTTACATTTTTTCACAGGCAACAACGGAAAGCGAAGCGAAGGCAGAGGCAGATCTTTTGATCTCGCAGGTAAAGGGCGCGAAAATAACATTGCCTCTCGTTATGGATTATGAATATTTCAGCGATGCCGGCAAGAATGAGGGAAGACTTTTCGATGCAAATTTAAGTAAATCAAAGGCGACTGCTGTCTGCAAGGCATTTTGTGAGAGAGTGGCAGCAAAAGGATATACACCGATGGTCTATGCAAATGCGGACATGCTGAAAAATAAGCTGTATGCATCTGAACTGAGCAAGAAGTATCCAATCTGGCTTGCGAACTATACATCCAAAACAAGCTATACCGGTGATTATGATTTCTGGCAATATACCGCGTCTGGAACGGTGGATGGAATTAACGGAAGGGTGGACATGAATTTCCGTTATGTAAAAAAAGAAACAGTCAGCGCGGGAGGATCGTCATCCAATTCTCAGACGACAAACGGATCATCTGCAGGATCAACATCTGGTTCGACCACTAAGTTGAAGACGTCGAAGCTTCGTGCATCAGGCAAGGATTTTCATACAGTCAGTTTGTCCTGGAGTAAAGTTAGTGGGGTGAGCGGATATCAGATCCAACGATATAAAAGCACACAGAAGAAGTATGTGACAGTAAAAACAATAAGCAGTGGTTCTACACTTTCTTATAAGCAGACAGGTATGAATGCCGGAACGACATACAAATATCGTATGCGTGCTTACAAAAAGAGCAATGGAAAAACGACATACAGTTCCTATACATCTGCTGTAAAGGCAACGACGAAAAAAGCAGTGGCTGCCAAAGTGAAAGCGACAGATGTAAATGTGCGAAAAGGACCTGGAACTACTTATGGAAAGGTGACTATGCTGCCGAAGGGAGCAAAAATATCTGTGACGGGAAGCAGAGGCAGCTGGTACAAAGTGAAATTCAAGCAAAACAAAAAGGAAAAGAAGGGCTATATGTTGACAAGCTACATCAAACTATTGTAAATTTAAGTTTAAGTTTATACGTTAGAAGATGAGACAGCAAAAAGTCAGAGGGAGAGAAAAAGTTTATGAAAAAGAGAAGCAGAATACTTGCGGCAGTGCTGGCATTAAGTGTCAGTCTGTCGATGATTCCGCCTGGTGCAAAGGCAGCAGATATTCCACAGGGAGCGGACCCGGGAGATTACCGCTTGAATGGAAAGATTTCATCGGAGTTTTATGACACGCCGCTTTCTATACGAGAGAAGGCGAGGATCAATACGTCTCGCTATCAGCATGATAAGAAATTTAAGTCCGGTTATGAGATCCAGACGGGAATAGATGTTTCCTATCATCAGGGAGACATCAACTGGAAGAAAGTAAAGGCGGCAGGTGTACAGTTTGCAATTATCCGTGCAGGATACCGTTCTTATGATAAGAAGGGTAATCTTTATAAGGATGTGCAGGTTGACAATTACATTCCACAGGCAATCAAAGCAGGTATTCCGGTAGGTGCATATATATTTTCACAGGCGATCACAGAGAAGGAAGCAATAGAAGAGGCAGATTATCTTATTTCAATTGTAAAAAAATATAAATTACAGCTTCCAATCGTTTTGGATTACGAATATGTTACACCGACACTGGGACGACTGGCAGAGGCAAAGGCAAAGGGCAAGTTAAACCGTGCGAAGATGACAAAAATATGCAATGCTTTTTGTGACAGAGTAAGATCGAAAGGATATACTCCGATGGTCTATGCAAACAAAAGTATGTTGGAAAATGATATGTATGCCCCTGGAATCGATGATAAGAATAAAATCTGGCTGGCGCAGTATAATACGAAAGTTTCTTATACCAGAGATTATGAATACTGGCAGTACAGCCCGACCGGTACGGTGAGTGGTATCAATGATAAGTATGTGGATATGGATTTCAGATATGTGAAGAAAGAAGAGGTGAAGGAGGAGGTGCCGGAAGATCTTAAGATTAAGAGCACTTCTCTGGACAGTATTACGATACAGTGGGATCCAATCGAACATGCAGCAGGTTATCAGATTTATAAGAAAAACGAAGAGGGAAAATTCAGCCGAATCGAGACGATTGAAGATGCTACAGTCACCTCATACAAGGATACCGGTCTTGGAAAAGGCGAAGCCGGAACTTATAAAGTGCGTGCAGTTTTAGAAGAAGGAATGGAAGATACTTATAGCAGCTTCACATCAAAAGCGACAGGTGTTACAAAAATCGATGGAACAGAACTCCTGGCAAAAGGAAGTGCATTTGATAAGATCAGGCTCAGTTGGAAGAGAGTAGCAGATGCGACCGGATACAAGCTCCAGCGCTATGATTCTGCAAAGAGATCTTATGTTACGATCAAGACGATCACAAGTCCGAAGACATTGTCCTACGTAGACGAACACAGAAATGCATCAACAGATTATGCATATCGGATCCGTGCCTACAAGACCGTAAATAGTGTGAATGGATACAGCGCATATGCAAAAGCAAAAGCGAGAACAAAAGGGGCAGTGAAAGGTCGCGTTACGACATCCGATGTCAATTGCCGTAAAGGGCCTGGCACCTTTTACGGAACATGGGGCACACTTCCAAAAGGAAGAGCCTTATCAGTGATCGGAACAGCAAACGATTGGTATAAGGTAAAAGCAACCGTCAATGGAACAAAAAGAACCGGGTATGTTTCAAAAGAATATGTAAAAACCGGTGCCAGTGCACAGATTGGATATACGAGTCTGAAGGCAAAAGGAATCGCAAAAGGCAAGATCAGACTGACATGGAACTCGGTTGCAAATGGAAATGGATATGAGATTGTTCGTTACAGTCCAAAGAGACATGCATATATTAAGATCAAAACAATCACAAATCCAAGAACCGTTTCTTTCACAAATACAAATTTGAAAAAACAGACAAAATACAAATATAAAATCCGGGCATATCAGAAAAATGGAAGCAGAAAAATATATGGATTTTATTCTAACCCGACAAGTGGGAAGACAAAATAATATAGTATAGGTAATTGCGAAACTCAAATTTGAAATATGAGAGCAGTTGTCCACAATAAA
>JAUNTC010000040.1 GCA_030538915.1 Lachnospiraceae bacterium
GGTTATAGATGGCTCAAAATGAAAAGGAACAAAATGATTATAGAATTACATATTACAATGCAGTGTCATCAAAAGAAATTGATTGGCTATGGTATCCATATATTCCCTATGGAAAGATAACAATATTACAAGGAGATCCAGGAGAGGGAAAATCCACAATGATGATGCAACTTGCGGCACTTATTACAAATGGAGATGCCATGCCGGATGGAAGTGGGGACAGGATACCGGGAAATGTAATCTATCAGGCGGCAGAAGATGGGATTGAAGATACAATCAAGCCACGATTGGAAGCTGCAGGGGCAGATTGCAGTCGGATTGCATTTTTGGAACAGTCTGATGAAGAACCAATCTTATTAAATGATGCGAGACTGGCACAGGCGATTGAGGGTACAAAGGCAAAATTATTGGTTATTGACCCACTTCAGGCATATTTGGGAATGGATGGGGAAATGCAACGGTCAAATTCAGTACGTTCCGTTCTTGGAAATCTTACAAAAGTTGCAGAACGGACAGGATGTGCAGTTGTATTGATTGGACATATGAATAAGAGCAATCGTACAAAAGGCATATACAGAGGACTGGGAAGTATAGACATAGCTGCAGTGGCAAGGAGTGTCTTATTGATAGGAAGGGACAGGAATATTCCATATTACCGGGTAATGCTTCAGATTAAAAATAACCTGGCACCAGAAGGAAAAGCCTATGTATTTGAGTTGAATCCGAATTATGGATTCCGATGGATAGGTCAGGATGAATATGAAGTAGAAGATCTTCTGGTGAGTAAACCAAAGGCGGATAGCAAATTGGATAAGGCAAAGGATTATCTGCGATTATTATTGAATGGAACAGATATGGCATGTGCAGATATATTTGATAAAATGCGAGCCAATGGAATTGGAAAGCGTACTGTAGAACAGGCAAAAAAAGATATGGGGATTATATCTTATAAATTGGGAGATAAATGGTATTGGCAGTTAAATGGGAGTGATGTAGGTGAACGGATATGAAAAAGAAATAAATAGCCGTGAAGAACAGAAAAATAGGATTCGTGAAAGATATAAAGGTGTTGACCGAAGTGAATTGGAATTTATTCCGGCAAAACCAAAAGAAAAGTTATTTGAAGACACAACGGAGAAACGTGTATGTGCGTATTGCCGTGTGTCTACGGATGATGTGAACCAGACATCTTCTTACGAACTGCAGAAAAATCATTATGAGGATATGATAAAGGAACATCAGGGCTGGAAACTGGTTGGAATTTATGCAGACGAAGGAATTTCCGGAACTTCCTTACAGCACAGGGATGAGTTTAACCGGATGATAGAGGACTGCAAAGCCGGGAAAATAGATCTGATTGTTACGAAAAGCGTTTCCAGATTTGCAAGAAATATTGTGGATTGTATTGCTAAGGTTCGTGAACTGGCAAATATGGTTCCGAGAGTAGGCGTATTCTTTGAAACGGAGCATATTTATACCCTTGATAATACCAGTGAAATGATGCTGGCAGTTCTTTCAGCAGCCGCACAGGAAGAATCTCATACAAAAAGCGAGATTATGAACATATCCATAGAGCAGAGGTTTTCCAGAGGAATTTTTCTTACACCCAAATTGCTCGGATATGATAAAGATGAGGAGGGAAACCTTGTGATAAACGAGGAAGAAGCAGAAACAGTGAGATTATGCTATTATCTGTTTCTTAATGGATTTCCGACCTCTGAAATAGCAGAAATTATGATGCAGCTAAAGCGGAAAACAAAACGTGGTAATTTGAAGTGGAGCAGCAGTACAGTTGTAAATTTGCTGAGAAATGAAAGGTACTGCGGTGATGTGCTTTCAAGAAAGACATTTACACCAAATTATCTGGATCACAAAGCAAAAAAGAACCGGCACGACAGAAATCAGTACCGCCAGAACGACCACCATGAAGCGATTGTAGACAGAGAAGTTTACAATGCGGCACAAAAAATGCTGTCAGCAGCCAGATATGCGAAAGAGGGATTTCCTTTTCCAAATTTGAAAGTAGTAGATTCAGGTGCTTTAAAGGGATTTGTTTCAGTTAATCGTTCCTGGACTGGATTTACTGGAAAAGATTATCAACAGGCAAGCCAGAGTGTATATGAGGAAACAGAAAAAAGCTCTGAAGTAGATGATTTAGCTGAGAAAAATATAGTAAGTAAATTTGATTTATCCGGATATGAAGTTGTCAGGGCACAGTTTTTTTCTACAAGATTAGACCCAGCTATGACTATATCCGATGGACAGCTTACATTTAACACTGCCTGTTTAAAGAAATTTGAAGATGTAGAGTATGTGGAGATACTCTTTAATTCGATTGAGAAAATAATTGCTGTCAGACCTTGTGAAAAGGATAATGTCAATGCGGTGAGATGGGGAACAATACGAAAAGGAAAATGGGCAGTGCTTCCTAAGAGTTGTAGGGGATTTTCACAGCCATTGTATGAACTGATGGACTGGAATGGAGACTGTAAATACCGTTTTAGAGGTCAGTATTCTAAATCTGCTGATGAACAGATTTTTCTTTTTAATCTTGAAGAACCAGAGATACTCCAACAGGAAATTATGGAAAAACCTCTTATAGACGAAAAAGTGGAGATGAATGAGCAGACAGAAAAAGAAGATACAGAAATTATAGAAAAAGATCAAAAATTCAGACCAAAGGAGTACCGGACGCTTTATCCAAAAACATGGGCAGGACATTTCGGATGTGCTGCAGAAGATATAGTGCTATTGGAACGAGTTTCCTATTACGGAGAATGGGATGTATTGCGCCCGGCTAAAGCTGTTGAAGGAATGGATATAATATCGGAAGATTTACTGAACAGACTAAATGAACAGGCACAAGGGATGATAGATAGAATGAGGTGTGCAGTATGAGTGAAACAGAAAACAGAAATGAAAATACAGAAAACATAGATCAGAAAGCACTGGAACTTGCACAGGATTTCAGCTACGATGGGTTTCAGGTAGTCAGAAGGGAACTTTTTGCTCATTTGCGAGAACCGGCAGTTGTGATCCGGAGAGACAGTGTAACATTTAATACAGCCTGCATTGCTGGATTGGAGGATGCAGTTTACATACAGATATTGGTGAATCCAGAAAACAAACGTATGGTAGTGCGTAAATGCGAAGAAAATGATAAAGATGCTCTGCGTTGGTGCATTGCAAAGCCTGATAAGAGAAAAAGCAGGAAAATGTCCAATAAGATTTTTTCAGCGATGCTGTATGATATGATGGACTGGAGTATGGACTGCCGTTACAAAATACTTGGACACAAAATAACCTATGAAAGCGAAACTATTTACGTTTTTGATTTGTTAGAAACAGAAATATTTATGGATACAAAACGTAAAAAGAAAGTAGCAGAAGAAACCGTATCATCAGAAGCGGCAAATCAAGGGGAGCAAACACTGTTAGATAAGGAAAAAACTACGGTTGCGGATGAAGAAAAGGCAAGAAAAAAGAGAAATAGAATACCATTCTATCCGAGTGATTGGAAGGATTCTTTTGGTTTACCAGTAGAAGAACATAAAAAGGCGTTAGAAATAAATATGCGTGAGGGGTATGTCGAACTGACTTCATGCAGATAATAGGGAAAGTGCGCTCAATTTGGAAGGAGGAGTGCAAATGTCGCAAAAGACAATAAATACCACAGGGGTATCTCTGTGCAAAAAAGCAGGAAGAATACGGATATTTCATTCTACAATAAAAAGATTGGGTGAACCGAGGTATATTCGTTTCCTTTTTAACCCAGAGAAACAGCTTTTAGCGGTACAGGCATCTGATCGGAAAGATTCAGAGTGCTTTTATGTACCAAAATGTAGCGAGAATGACTGGAACTTTGTAATCAGTAGTCTCCCGATGCTGCGTATTATCTGGAAAGTATGTAAATGGGATGAAGAAAAAAGCTATCGAATATCAGGAACCTATCATGCAGAGGGAAATTTGGTGGTATTTGATCTGAAACAGGCAGTTACCTCAATGATAAATGAAACAGAATAAGAGAAAACAGCAGATATTATTGAGCTTCTGAGCAATCAGAGGTTCTTTTTTTATGCCATTTTACAGGGTAATTGAATAGTTCTGTGCTAAGTGAGTTATTTTGAAAAAAAGTTGTTCCTTACTTGACATACACAGGACTTCGCCCAGGCGAGAAGCTTTTCGAAGAAAAACTGATGGCAGAAGAGGGACTGAAAAAAACAGCGAATAAACTGATTCACATCGGAATGCCAATTCCATACCAATCTCCTGCCCCTGGTAGATAAATGGAAGACCACGGAGCATGACATTCATCGTAGCAAGCAGTTTTTTTGCAGTGTCGGTACACTCGCCTTCCGGGATATAGCGGGAAACGCCGCGCGGTTCATCGTGATTTTCAATAATATTTGAGAGCATGCCGATGTCGCCGATTTTTTTCTGACTTGCGAAGCAGCAGCTACGGTAGTCATTTGGCATGATCAAAGTCTGGTCGTACCAACCCTTCTCGCTGGCGCCAAAGATAGTCTCATTGAAATCAAACATGGTGGAGAAGTATCCGTTATCGCCGATAAAATCCGGAAGCTCTTCCGGTTTTTCGTTGAAGACTTCACCAACTGTAAATGCGCCGTGTGGCAGGAAGGTGCGGTCACGCATTTCCCCTAAAAATTTGCTAATACCGTCTGCGTGCTTCAGCATTTCGGTCGGGCTGCACATTCCATCTGCACGGTCAGCTGGATAATTTTGCCACGGAAGCTTTTTTTGATATTGATGATTGCATCGATGCGGAAGCCGGCAAGTCCCTTGTCGAGCCACCAGTTGATCATTTTATAAATTTCTTCGCGAAGTTTTGGATTTTCCCAGTTCAGATCCGGTTGCTTTTTGTGGAACATGTGCAGGTAGCATTTGCCAGGATGCCCAGGAAGAGGCTCCCACGCACTGCCGCCAAAATAGGATCGCCAGTTGCAAGGCAGTTTTCCATCTGGACAGTCTTCGATATAAAAATATTTTCCATATTCTCCATCTGGATTTTTGCACGCTTTTTTGAACCATTCGTGCTCATCAGAGCAGTGATTGACGACGAGATCCATCAGAATGTACATATCGCGTTTCTTCGCCTCCGCGATCAAGCGCTCCATGTCTTCCATTGTGCCGAAGCGTGGATCGATATTGTAATAATCGGAAATATCATAGCCCTGATCTGCCAGTGGAGAGCAGTAAATTGGGGAGAGCCAGATAATATCTATACCGAGGTCTTTGAGATAATCTAGTTTACTGATAATGCCCGGAAGATCGCCAATGCCGTCTCCGTTGGAGTCACAGAAGCTTTTTGGGTAGATCTGATAGGCTGTTTTTTTGTGCCACCATTTTTTTTGCATAATAAAAATACCTTGCGTTATATAGTATGTATGTTATCGGGAAATGTTTCCACCATATGTTGTCTGCGAAATTGCAGTGGTGTGAACTGGGTTGCTTTTTTGAATTCTTTCATAAAATGTCCGAGATTGTTGAAGCCGCTTTCCAGACAGACCTCCGTGACAGGCAGTTCGGTCGTGCGCAGCAGCGTTGCCGCATGTCGAATATCAATCTGATAAGAGTCCTGCTCAAGATAAATAATCTCAATTGGCTCGTGCCAGTGATGCTTGACTATAAATGGAAAACCAGGTGGATTGGTTTCCACCATCGGCTGGTAAAATGCACATGGGAAATTGAAACTTCCATGCTGTTTCGTTTCTTTCAGGGAAGAAGGAAACTGGCCTCTTTTTTCTTCTGCCATCGATTTTTTCCTGTATGTTTATCTCAGTCGAGAAGACTCCCACTTCTTTCAGGTGGTGAGTAATAACAAATTTGTCTCAGTGGGAGTCCAATCTCCGACTGAGATAAACGCTCCGCGAGGATGCGCAGTGATTCTGTAATGAATTAGTCAGCTTACGCTGACCAGAATCACGCGCCAAGTCTCGCGGCTGCTCGACTTGAATGCTACCGGTTATCGTTATCTGATTAGCTGTTATCTATTGTGGATCGATTCTACTATTTTCTACTATAGCTTGTATGAAAGAAAAATTCTACTGCAAATATGACAGAAAATTACGGTATTTTGACTTTTTAGATTCGAGCGGGAAGAGCAAGGTGACAGGCGCAGTGAAGTTCCTATAAACAACCGGGAAAGTATCTGCAACACACAAAATCCCGGAAATGAAGATGCATTTCTGCGAAAAGATGTATCCTCAAGCATAAGAAAAAGCAATATGAGGATGCATTATTAGAGAGCGTAGTATCTTCAAACCTCAAAATATGTACGTTGTAGATACTATTCGCATAAACCGTAAGCTGGAAATGTATCTACATATCAAAAAAATAGAAATTGTAGATACTTTGTCAGCCCAAAAAGTATCTGCGGTTGATCTTGAAAGCAACATGAAGATACATCGGATGGTAAAAAGTATCTGCGAACCATACTATCTAAGGGGGGGAGATACTTAACACATGTTGCCAGGAAGTTCTGAAAGCAAGATATGCAATTATTGCAAGCAAAAAGACAGAGCTTACCAATACTTTTCCACGTATTCAGCGGCCTCTTCTTTAGAAAGTGAGAAATCCTCCATAATATTCTTGCAAGTATCTTCTTTAGAAACGTTCAGCTTTTGATAAGTCAGGATACTACCTTTAAGAAGCCCCTCTTGTCGTCCTTCCTGACGTCCCATTTGAAGTCCTTCCTGGCGCCCCTCCTGAAGCCCCTCCTGCCGTCCTTCATTGATCAATTTATCCAATGCTTTACACATGTTCAATTCACCTCCGTCGTGCTCTAGTTCCAGAGCATAGTCAATCAGTTGTTTGGATTCTGTAATAGCACCTATTACCATGCCGATTTCAGCAGAAAAATCAGGATTTTGAGTATTGTAATAGGAGCGTATTTTGTCATAATCTTCTTTGTAGATAGATCGGCTTATGTCGAACACAGCTGCAACGTCCGGATGTTGGAAATTGAGAGTCTCACTATCGCGTACCTGAATGAGATACATCCTATAATCAGGCAGCAGTGGTCCATCCTACGGATCTTCACCGTAGTAGATGCATAAGCTGATGACCGGATGCAAGCGGTCCGATTTCTTAAAGACGGATAAAAATTCATCCGACGATGAAAAATCATTATCCTTTCGATTTTTAGATACAACTTCATTATACTCCTTCAAGTAAGAAAATGCATCCTCAATCATGTGCCGAAGAGGCATCGCATAGTGAATTTTCGATTGATTTTCTAAACCCCAGATGACAAAGTCAACGCCATTGGCGGTTTTCTTTACAACATCAAAGACTTTTTGTATAGTCTCGGCATGCCCGTTGAATTTTAAAAGCGTGGAGACGTCGGTGTCTGCTTCGCACAAATCGTCAGGGCGGAGAAAAGGTACACCGCCAAAAAGGGCTGTGTTGAATAAATCTGCAAAGCGTGCGTTATCACGCCAAAAGTTTTTCAAAATTGAATCTGGTTTAATTTTATTGATTGTTGCCGTAAAAAACACTTCCTTTCCATAAGAGTAAGTTGAAATTTATTGAAAAAAGTTCTTTGGAAAAATTAGAATAATAGAATTTTGAATTATAAGAAATAGAGATTGTAGAAGCCATAGGCACACCACCCGTTGGATGGGTGGTGTAGATTATATATGTTGATATTGCAAGCAAAAAGACAGAGCTTACCAATACTTTTCTACGTATTCAGTGGCATCTTCTTTAGAAAGTGAGAAATCCTCCATAATATTCTTGCAAGTATCTTCTTTAGAAACGTTCAGCTTTTGATAAGTCAGGATACTACCTTTAAGAAGCCCCTCTTGTCGTCCTTCCTGACGTCCCATTTGAAGTCCTTCCTGGCGCCCCTCCTGAAGCCCCTCCTGCCGTCCTTCATTGATCAATTTATCCAATGCTTTACACATGTTCAATTCACCTCCGTCGTGCTCTAGTTCCAGAGCATAGTCAATCAGTTGTTTGGATTCTGTAATAGCACCTATTACCATGCCGATTTCAGCAGAAAAATCAGGATTTTGAGTATTGTAATAGGAGCGTATTTTGTCATAGTCTTCCTTGTAGATAGATCGGCTTATGTCGAACACGGCTGCAACGTCCGGATGCTGGAAATTGAGTGCCTCACTATCGCGCACTTGAATGAGATTCATTTTGTGATTTGTTAATAGTGGTTTTAAAATTTCCGGAACATCCAGCATATCCATCAGGCAGAGCGGTCCATCCCACGGATCTTCACCGTAGTAGATGCATAAGCTGATGACTGGGTGCAAGCGGTCCGATTTTTTAAAGCCGGATAAAAATTCATCCGAAGATGAAAAATCATTATCCTTTCGATTTTTAGATACAACCTCATTATACTCCTTTAAGTAAGAAAATGCATCCTCAATCATGTGCCGAAGAGGCATGGCATAGTGAGTTTTTGACTGATTTTCCAAACCCCAGATGACAAAGTCAACGCCATTGGCGGTTTTCTTTACAACATCAAAGACTTTTTGTATAGTCTCGGCATGCCCGTTGAATTTTAAAAGCGTAGAGACGTCGGTGTCTGCTTCGCACAAATCGTCAGGACAGAGAAAAGGTATACCGCCAAATAGGGCAGTATTAAATAGGTCTGCAAAGCGTGCGTTATCACGCCAAAAGTTTTTCAAAATAGAATCTGGTTTTATTTTATTAATTGTTGTCGTAGAAAACACTTCCTTTCCGTGAGATTAAATAGAAATTGAATTGGAATAGTCCTTTGGAAAAATTAGAATAATAGAATTTTGAATTATAAGAATTATAAGAAAAAAAGTTTGTGGATGGTATTGTACTATATGTATCTCAGAAAAGCAAGCTCATTTTTGGGCATATGTCTGGAGCAGCCAGTGACTGAGATAAAAGTCCAAACAGATTGCAACCCTTCTGCTATAGGAGTAAAATAAAATTATAGAACAGTAGTCGCATTATAAACGTCAGCTATGTTAAAAAAGAAGGAAAGGTGGGAGAAAGAGGATATGAAGAAAATAAAGAAAATTTTCGCAATGATGCTGTTGATTGTAATGGCGGTAACAACAGTGCCAGTGCCGGCACAGGCAGCAGGAAAGCAGAAAGCTGTAAAAGTAATTTACAAAAGAGAGTATAAAAATGACAAAGAATTTATGACGGTAAAAGGACTCAATTCAAAAAAGAAAGTAGTCTGGAAGTATACAACGAAGAAACATACAGCAACCGAATTGGATCAGACAGGTTGTGTGAGACGAAATAGCAAGAATAAAGTTTATATATTTGACGGCAGAAAAATAGTATTAAAAAGAAAAACTGACGGAAAAACACTATGGACAGCGACAGCAAGTCCGGCAGGACATATCTATAAATTTGATAAGAAGGAAAATTTATACATTACAGGTTTTTATGATACGAATGTTTATAAAATTTCTGCAAAAGGAAAACGTATCTGGCGAACGAATATGTCTAAAACCGGAAATTATTGGCCTTATAAGATAATTGCTTCGGATGAGAAAGTTACAGTTTTGTATGAGAAAAATGAAAAAGATACCGGTTCTGGAAAGAAACACAACGTTGTTTTCTCAGCAAAAACCGGAAAAATATTAAAGAAATAAGTCAAAGTTTGGCAGAACAGGAAGGTAACAGTATATGCAAAGTTATAAGGATAAGATCCTAAAAAGTGGAAAAAGCATTCTGAGTATATTATTAGCGGTTTTGCTGATAAATCAGGGGATTGTGGCAGAAGCCGCAGCGGGCGCACAGACAGCGACACCAAATGAAAAAACTGCAAGTGTGGAGGCACAGAAACCACAATCCTTCATTCTGAACACAGTAAAGCAAACCATAGGTGTGAAAGGTACCTGCAAGATTTCCGTAAAAAAAGCAACACCACAAAATGCAGATAAATCCGTCAGATATCAATCAAAAAATACCAAAATTGCAACGGTCAACAGCAAAGGCGTTGTAACCGGTAAGAAGCTCGGAAAGACGAAAATCGTAGTGACAGCAATGCAAAATAAAAAACTGAAAAAATATGTCACGATCGAAGTGAAAAATTTAAAGCCAACAAAACTTACGCTGAATGCTAAAAATGTAAAGATAAAGTACGGCGATAAATATCAGCTCATTGCAAAAGTCAGACCACAGAATATGTATTGCCCGGTAGTATTTTCTTCAAACAATAAGAAAGTAGCAACTATAGATAAAAACGGTGTGATCAGAGGTAAGAAAGCCGGAACAGCAACAATCACTGCCCGCACAAAATATAAAAACAAAAAAGGTAAATATTTATATAAGAAATGCACCGTAAAGGTCTCTCATAATTATAAGCTGGTAAAATCAGTAAACCCAACTTGTGAAAAAGCTGGCTATAAAAAATATAAATGCGACTGCTGTAATAAGATATCCACAACGAAATTAAAAGCAACCGGACACAAGTGGAAAACTCTTGAAGAAATAAAGCCGACTTGTGAAAATAGTGGACAAAAGAAAGAAGAGTGTAGTAACTGTCATAAAGTAAAAATAACAAAACTAAAAGCAACCGGACATGATTATTCTATCATCATAGAAAAGAAAGAAGCTACAGATGACGAAGACGGCTATCTTATCACAAAATGCAAGGTTTGTGGAAAAACCAATAGACAAACGCTTACAAAAGATAGAACATATACCATTGATCTTGGAAATGGTAAAACAACTACTGTTGTTGGTCATTATGAGAGAGAAATGGAAGAAGAAATGTTTAATGCTGTAAATCAGTATAGAAGAGATAATAATATTTCAGAATTAGGACCAGGTTATTATAAATTAAAAAATGCAGCGGACATTCGAGCATATGAAATTGCATATTATTTTGAACATATACGACCAAATGGAGAAAGAGCGTTGGTTTCTTTCAGTATGTATCATTGTTGTTGTGAAAATATTGCAAAAGGACAACAAACAGTAGAGAAAGCGATGAATGATTTTAAAAATTCAAAAAGACATAATGCTGGGATGCTATGCTCAGATTTTGAATATTTATCGGTTAGTATATTTGCTGAATATCAATACACTGTAAATGGGAAAAAACAATATAAACTTCACTATGTACAATTTTATGGTTTAAAACCTTATTCTTCACAACTATAATTAATTAGAACTCTATCTAGGTTAAAAACTTAACTTAGATAGAGTTCTTGAATGAATAACAATATTTTAGAAAGGAGTTTTTTATTATGAATCAGAAACCAATAATCGAAATTACCGTAAATGAAAATGCTGTAATACGCTTTGAACTCTGGCCGGAAGTTGCACCGATTGCCTGCGAAAGTGTTATGAAACTTGCTGAAAAGAAAGTATTTGATGGTAGAGCCATCGAACGTCTGGAGCCTGGATTTGTTATCCAACCACTGTTCTTTGACGGTGTAGATCCTCAAATTGACATCATGGTAGAGCCGGAATTTAAAACAAATCCGGAAAATGCGAAAATCATTTTTGAACGAGGCATTGTTGCCATGGCAGGAGATGCACAGAATAGTTCCGGCAGCCAGTACTTTATCACCCTTGCGCCTGCTGAGAGACTGAATGGCAATTTTACGGTAATCGGAAAAATCATTGATGGCTGGGATGAGATCGAACGCCTGGAACATGTAGCGGTAGAAGAATTAGTAGATCCGCCATCAGGTTTTGTTTATCACAGACCGGTAAAAACAGAGATGATCACAAAGGTAAGACTTACAAAGAAAGGACGACAAGATGAACAAGATTAAATTAACAGATAACCTTTCACTATCCCAGATCATTCGCGGTTTCTGGCGCCTTGAGGGCTGGAACATGTCTACAGATGAACTGGTCAATAACATGAGAGCAAGTGTCGATATGGGAGTAACATCATTTGACACGGCAGAAATTTACGCAGGCACATTGTGCGAAACGTTGATGGGAGAAGCATTTGCGAAAGATCCGTCATTAAGAGGGCAGGTTGAATTAATTTCCAAAACAGGAATTTTCAAAGAAGAAATTAATGGAAAACCGTTTGGCTATTATAATACCACTTATGACAGAATTAAAAAATCATGCAAAGAAAGCCTTCAAAGACTTCACACAGATCACCTGGATCTTTATTTGATCCACAGGGAAGATCCACTCCTTGATCCATGGGAAGCAGGGAGAGCGTTGCTGGAGCTGAAGAAAGAAGGATTGGTAAAAGAAATCGGAGTATCCAACTTTGATCCGTTCAAATTTGACGCACTAAATAAAGCTGTTAATGGAGCACTTGTGACAAATCAGATCGAATGGAATCCAGTATGCTTCGAACATTTCAATTCCGGAATGATGGACTATCTGACTGTAAATAAAATCCATCCGATGATCTGGTCTCCACTTGCAGGAGGAAGATTATTTACCGGTGAGGATCCGTTGTGCAAAAAGGCAATGAATAAGATTGAAGAAATCGCTGAACGCCATAACTGCGCGCCGGATACGATCGTCTATGCATGGATCATGTACCACCCGGTACAGGCAATGCCAATCGTAGGAAGTCAGAAGATCGAGAGAATCGAAGCTGCGGTGAAAGCATTTGACGTAGAATTAAAGCATTACGAATGGTACGAAATTTATGCGGCGAGCGGACAGCAGCAGATCCGATAATAAGGTATTCGCAAACTCAATAATGCTATAAAAAACACATGTTTGTTTTCTGCCTGTTTCCTCTATAAAATAAAAATATAGACCGTTGTACAAATAAAGACGATGAGAGGAAGGACGAAAGAAACATGAAAATTAAAGATCGTTTTTTGGAATATGTAAAAATTGATACAGAGTCGGCATACAATCCGACATCCACTCCGAGTACAGAAACGCAGAGAGATCTGGCTGTACTGTTGGAAAAGCAATTAAAAGAAATGGGAGTGACGGACATTTGCATAACGGACGAATGCTGCCTGTATGCAAAAGTAGAAGCAAATTACGAGAACTGCAATGCGCCGAAGATCGGTTTTTGCGCACATATGGATACAACACCGGAGCTTACAGGAAAGAATGTGAAGCCTAGAATTGTTGAAAATTATGATGGTAAAGACATTGTACTTAATGAAGAAGCCGGAATCGTTATGGAACGTGAAAAATTTGAGCACCTGGGACTGTACGTAGGCGATGATCTTATCGTTACCGACGGTACAACACTTTTAGGAGCAGACGATAAAGCCGGAATTTCAGAAATCATGCAGACGCTGGAATATTTCCATGAGCATCCGGAAGTGAAGCATGGCGAACTGCAGATTTTCTTTACACCAGATGAAGAAATCGGCTGCTACGGAGCAAATATCGTCGATAAAACAAAATTCAATCCTGATTTCGCCTACACATTAGATGCGTGTGGACTTGGCGAGATTTCATACGAATGCTTTAACGCGGCTTCTGCGGATATAACAGTCAACGGCGTAAATATCCATCCGGGATTATCCAAAAACAAGATGAAAAATGCGATTTTAATTGCAAATGAATTTGTAAATATGATTCCGGCAGCAGAAACACCGGCACATACAGAGATGTATGAAGGATATTATCACGTATTTGAGTTCAACGGTGGCGTAGAGCTGACGACGATGCGATGCTATATTCGTGACTTCGACAGAAACGGATTTGAAAATCGTAAAGCACAGATGCAGCATATCGCAGATTTCCTGAACCACAAATATGGAGAAAATACAGTTTCTGTAAAAGTAGAAGATACCTATTATAATATGGCAGAACAGATTACGCCGAATATTGAGATTATTGAAGCGATGAAAGAAGGAATGGAAAAAGCCGGATTTGAGCCATACGTAATCCCGATGCGAGGCGGTACAGATGGTTCCGTTTTGTCACAGAATGGAATTCCAACACCGAATATGTGTGATGGAAGTCACAATTGCCACGGTAGATATGAATATGTATCAATTCAATCAATGGAAAAGATTACAAATGCGATCGTAAATATTGTTACACATTTTGCAAAATAAATAGAATATAGAAATTCATAACGAACGGAGGGAAAAGTCATGGAAGAAAACAGAATGAAACGTAACGAATGTCTTGCACAGACAGTGATCAAAGGCTTACAGTCCCGCAACATGTCAGGCTATTATGTCGAAGATAAGGAAACTGCTTTGAAGCAGGCGCTGGAATTAATCGATGAGGGTAGCACCATTTCCATGGGCGGATGTGTAAGCGCACATGAAATCGGTCTTGTGCAGGCTTTAGAGGAAGGAAACTATCGCTATCTTGACCGGGCAAAAATGGAGCCAAGAGAAGCTTTGCTTGCAGCGTACGATTCAGATGTCTTTCTTTCCAGTGCCAATGCTATGACAAATGATGGTATTCTGGTTAATATTGACGGCAATTCCAACCGTGTTTCCTGTATCGCGCAGGGACCGAAGAAAGTCATTTTCATTGTAGGAATGAACAAAATATGTGCTGATCTTGACAGCGCTATGAAGCGGGCGAGAAATGTGGCGGCGCCTATTAATGCGCAGCGATTTGATATTCAGACACCTTGCAAGGAAACAGGCAGATGCTTCGATTGCAAATCAATGGATACGATCTGCTGCCAGTTCCTTATAACAAGATTCTCCCGACATGCCGGAAGAATCCATGTTATTTTAGTCAATGATGAGCTTGGATTTTAAATTTTACTTTGTCGGTGGAATGCCGATGAACTAAAAAAGGTCCGCCGGACCTTTTTGTCGCATGCTTGGCAATTCAAAATGGCTACGGCTCCATAGTGTGGAACCGTAGCCATTGTTTTACATATAAAATTGTTTATACCACTCTGCAAATTTGCGGAGTCCATCTCTTAGGCTTGTATTTGGCTTGAAGCCGTAATCGCGTTCCAGGGCGCTTGTGTCTGCGTAAGTTACCGGCACATCACCTGGCTGCATTGGAACAAGCTCTTTATGAGCTTCGAAATCATAGTCGGCTGGAAGTACTTCTGCGCGGATCAGCTCTTCCTGAAGGATCGTTACGAAATCAAGAAGGTTTTCCGGGTTGCTGTTTCCGATATTGTAAACGGCATATGGCGGGATCGGCAGACCATCTTCCCCATTTTTCTTTTCCGGAGCACCTTGCATGATACGTTTTACACCTTCTACGATGTCATCTACGTATGTGAAGTCGCGCTTGCAGTTTCCGTAGTTGAAAATCTGGATCGTTTCTCCTTTGAGGAGCTTGTTCGTAAATCCAAAGTATGCCATATCTGGTCTTCCGGCCGGTCCGTATACGGTGAAGAAACGAAGTCCGGTAGAAGGAATATTATATAGCTTGCTATATGCGTGAGCCATAAGTTCATTTGATTTCTTTGTAGCTGCGTAGAGAGATACCGGATTGTCTACTTTATCTTCGGTGCTGTATGGAACTTTCTTATTTGTTCCGTATACAGAAGAGGAAGATGCATATACAAGGTGTTCTACGCCTTTTTCACCGTTATCATAAGAATGACGGCAAGCTTCAAGGATGTTGTAAAATCCGATCATATTAGACTGGATGTAAGCATCCGGGTTGCTGATTGAGTAGCGCACGCCGGCCTGTGCGCCTAAATTTACGACAATATCTGGCTTGTGCTCTTCGAAAATTTTATCGATGATCGCTTTATTTGCCAAATCATCCTTATAAAAAATGTAAGTCGAATCGCTGTGTGCTGCTGCGCATTTTTCAATTTCTTTCAAACGCCACTCTTTGATGCTGACATCGTAGTAATCGTTCATATTGTCAAGGCCGATAATGTTGATCGGTGACTGTGTTTTCAGAAGCTCCAGTACAAGGTTGCTGCCGATAAATCCGGCAGAACCTGTAACGAAAACCGTTTTATTATTTAAATCAATGTGATTCATTTTTCAAAACCTCCAAATAAAATTAATCTCGTTTAAAAATATCTCTTGTGTAAACTTTATCTTTTACATCGTCAAGGCAGGCATCATAACGGTTGGCAATGATCGCCTGGCTGTTTGCCTTGAATTTCTTCAGATCATTGACTACTTCGGAACCGTAGAATGTCTCGCCATTTTTCAGTGTCGGTTCGAAAATAATGACTTTCGCGCCTTTTGCTTTGATTCGTTTCATGACACCCTGGATGGAAGACTGGCGGAAATTATCGGAGTTACTTTTCATTGTGAGACGATAAACGCCGATGACTTTTTCACCTTCTTTGCTTGGATCCCAGGAGCTGTTTGCCTCGTAGGCGCCGGCCATTTCAAGTACCTGGTCTGCGATGTAGTCTTTTCTTGTACGGTTACTTTCAACGATTGCGGAAATCATGTTCTGTGGCACATCATTGAAGTTTGCAAGAAGCTGTTTCGTATCTTTTGGCAGGCAGTATCCGCCGTAACCGAAGCTTGGGTTGTTATAATGGGTTCCGATACGTGGATCTAAGCATACGCCGTTGATAATTTCCTTTGTATTTAATCCTTTTGTCTCAGCGTAGGTGTCAAGCTCGTTGAAATAAGAGACACGAAGCGCAAGGTATGTATTTGCGAAAAGCTTTACAGCCTCAGCCTCTGTAAATCCCATAAATAATGTATCGATCTCTTCTTTGATCGCGCCCTGCTGCAGGAGCTTTGCGAATATTTCTGCTTTTTCTTTAGAATCTTCATCGCAGGATACGATGATTCTGGATGGATAGAGGTTGTCGTATAGTGCCTTTGATTCGCGCAGGAACTCCGGACTGAAAATAATGTTTTTGGTGTTGTATTTTTTTCTTACAGATGCTGTATATCCAACTGGGATTGTGGATTTGATGATCATTGTCGCATCTGGATTTACTTTTAATACAAGTTCAATGACAGCTTCTACTGCGGAGCAGTCGAAAAAGTTTTTCTTGCTGTCGTAGTTTGTCGGTGCTGCGATCACGACGTAGTCCGCGTTTTTGTATGCTTCCTCACCGTCTAATGTTGCAGTCAGATCGAGATCTTTCTCGGCCAGATATTTTTCAATGTAGTCGTCCTGGATCGGTGATTTCTTATTATTAATGAGCTCCACTTTCTCTGGGATAATGTCAACCGCTGTGACGTGGTTGTGCTGGGAGAGAAGAGTTGCGATGGAAAGTCCAACATATCCGGTACCGGCAACTGCGACATTGTATTTCTTGTTGAGCAGTGGTTTGTTGGAAGCTTTCTTTTCTTCCTCGAATAAATCGACGATGTCAAAATCCAGTGCCTCAGCGATCGCCTGCAGCTGTTCGATGGAAGGAATGTGATCGAGTCCTTCGATGCGGCTGATCATTGCTCTGTGCACACCGGTCATTTCTGCTAACTGTGCCTGTGTAAGTTTTCTTTCTTTTCTCTTGGCCATGATCGTGTCGGCCATTTTCTTATAACTTATTTTTTTCATATTCATATCTCCAATGTTATTATTTATCACATCTATAGTGTGGTTTGCGTATTTGTCAAAACATATTTAGTATAGCGGAAAGGCGTAAAAGTGTCAATTAAAACAGTATTCAAAAAGAAAATTCTACTATTCGTAACATAAAAATGTTATTGATAATAGAATTTGGCACGTTTATGGGATTTTCTACCGTGGAATCGCTTTGCAAAAAATTCTGCCGCTTGGGAAAAGGTTAAGATTCTTTGAAGATTTTCTTGAGATTATAAAAAGCACATTGCTTTTCGATTTGTGCAACATTATAATCTGTGGTTGTCAAAATGAAACAAGTAAAAAGAAAGGGGATTATTATGAAAATAAGAAAACATCTGGAATTGTCAGTTGCTATGCTAGTTATGCTGTCACTACTTTTTGGCATGACAGCCTGTGCGGCAACTCCGAAAAAGACCGTATTAAAGCCGGCGCTTACGGTTCGTGCATGCAGCATCCGCGTTGGAAAACAAAAGGATGTAAAAGTGAAAAATGCAGGGCTCAAAAAAGGCCAGAAGGTGACCTGGTCAACGTCGAATAAGAAAATCGCCACTGTAAAATCTTCTGGTAAGACAATGGCAAAAATCACTGCGAAAAAGAGTGGTACATGTGTGATCAAAGCGAAAATTTCCAAGAAAAAGGTTTTGCAGTGCAAGGTTAAGGTTTTGCCGAAAAAAACATCCGGACAAACAAAATTAAAGACAATTACATATTCGAATCTTACGGACGAAACGTCTCGAAAGCTGTTAAGAAGCCTTCTGAATGAAAATGGAATTGAAGCTTCACGCATCGATGCTTTGTTAGACCGTGTAGATAAATTCAATGGAAGTGTCAAAAGTAAGTGGCTTACGAATGGATTTGAAACGATCGGAACGACGAAGACAAAATATGATGTCTACGACATGCAGGATGAATTTGCTGCAAAAAACGGCAATTTCATGGGATATAACTGCCGACTTACAGCATTTGGACTGATGAGTTCCTACATAAAGACAGGAAAAAATTTACCGGCAACACAGGGAAAAGAGTTCCTCTTTATGGATCTAGATACGATAAAAGCAGATGCTACAACGTTGTGCGGAGACAGGAAAGATCGATTCTGTGCAATGTTTGCACCGGTAAAAGCAGCCGACAGCACGAGTGTTAGCAAACAGGCAGCGGCGCTGAAAAAGGGATGGAAGGCAAAAGGAATTCATTTTGCAGATTCTAAGGCGCACATGATTTCTGTTATTTTCCATGACAAATATTCAAAAACAGACAACACTTTATCGGTGGGACACGTAGGCGTAATGCTGCCGTCCAAAGACGGAAATGTATATTTTATCGAGAAGGTCGCATTCCAGGAGCCGTACCGACTTATCCAGTTTAAAAATCGTCAGGAAATAAAAGATTATCTGATGCAGAAATACGATAATTCCTGGGGACAAGATACAGCACATCCATTTATAATGGAAAACGATAAACAGTTATAGAAATTAGATAGAAGCATTTATAATAGCAGAAATGTAGCCTTATGAATGCTTCTATTTTTGTGTAAAAACTGCAGGAAAGAAAAGATTGTATTAGAAAAGAAACGCAAATGATGCTGACGGACTTCTCGCAGAATGCTATAATTTAGTAGTGATATATTAAATTTTGGAGGAAACTCTTTTGGATATTTTTGAAATGGCAGAAGTCCAGTTTCAGCGATGGACGCTACCGCAGGTTTTGATTATGGGCTTTAGCCTGTTGAGTCCATTGGAGTTTTTCGTTGATCCGAAAAATGT
>JAUNTC010000128.1 GCA_030538915.1 Lachnospiraceae bacterium
GCTTCCGCCGTTGTTACTGCTTCCGCCATTGTTTTTATTACTTCCACTCGTTGCACTTGCTTTCTGAGCTGCTGCTGCCGCTGCTTCCTGACGCTGCTTCTCTGCCGCTGCCTTTGCTGCTGCCGCTGCTGCTTTCTGAATCTCAGAATCTAAATCTGCAACTTCTTCTTTCTTAGAATCAAGTACGTTATTAAGATCTTTCTGTTTGTTCTCAAACTGTCCCTGTTTGTTTTCCAGGCTCTTCTGCTCTTTTTCAAGATTTGTCTTTAGTGTTGATACTTTCTTCTTCGTTGCAACATACTCTGCAAGTTTCTTTCTGTCATAGTCATGAACATCTGTAACATATTCAGCCTTGTTCACCATATCAGAGAAATTTGTAGAACTTACAAGTGTCTCGAAGAATGATGCATCTCCTTCTTCATACATATATTTGATACGAAGCTTCATATCTTCGTACTGCTTCTTCTCATCTTTTTTCGCTTTTTTAAGATCTTTCGATGTCTGTGTGATCTTCTCACCAGTAGACACAAGCTCATCCTCTAAATTGTTGATCTTCTCCATAATACCTGTCAACTGTGTCTGAAGAGAATCCACTTCTTTCTGTGCCTGCTTCTTATTCTGTTTTAAACTTTTAACTGAAGGTGCTGCCATTACAGGCGTTGCGATCATTGAACTTGATACTGCAACTGTTAATAGTGTAACCCCTAATTTCTTCATTATATCATCCTTTTTCTTAATAATTATTTAACTCAAATTTGTATTACTTCCACTTACTAGGAACGATTATACTCTAAAAATCACAATTTTGCAATAACTTTTAATAATTTTGTAACATTTTAAGATTTTTGTAAGAAAAAGAAAATCCGACTTCTCTATAACTGAGAAGTCAGATTTTCCTGATTTAATGTATGTTTTGGTTTATCCGGATGATCCGGTCTTTCATCGATTCCTCGCATCCACACATACATACTTGATGCGATCGTTCCACACGCAATCGTTATGATACCCATGCGCATCGGAACCTTTGCCATCCACTCAAAACATTTATAATAAGTTGCAAATACAGAAATCAAATTGGCAACCATATGTGCCATGATTGGCGCCTTCACAGATCCATATTTCTCGTACATATATGCATACACAACTCCAAGAAGGAATGCATAGATCATCTGCACTACATTCCCATGTAACAGACTGAAAATAAGTGCGGAATTTAATGCCGCCATCACAAAGCCGCTTCGCATACGCAGTCGCTGATAAACGAGCCCGCGAAATACAAGTTCTTCACAGATCGGCACGAGTATACCAAGTGATAATGCCTGTACCGGAAGCGGTGCGGAATAGAAACCTACCATCACTGACTGGTACTCCTCACTTATTGTTGTAATATTACCAATGATCAAAAGGTTGTTAACACCAACGCAGAGCGCTGCACTTAACAGAGCAACCGCTGCATATTTCCATAACGGTGCTTTCTTATTCGGTGTAAATCCAACCGTCTTCTCTCTTAATCGGTCTTTACGAAACATCAAAAGCAGGATTGGAATCGTGATCAAAGCTGCAACTCCTTCTACATAAGCCGAAAGCTTATAAGCTTCCATCGTGACTGCTTGCATGATCTGTGTGTAATCCCTCTGATAAATGTTCAGAAACTGCTGCATCAGCTTCTCATTATCAATCGACTGCACCGATATTCCATAATGTTTTAAAAGATATGCAGATCCTATTGCTGCTCCGGTTACACCGGATACGATTATACCTATTATTAATTTAACTACAATTGGTCCCCAGATATACCACAGCTGACTTCCATAGCTGTTTCTTCTGACCGGAGGCACCTGTTGTCCGTTGTATTGATACTGTCTCATAGTATTCCTCTCTTTCTTCTGTCACTGTACTATTCTACTTCGAACACAACGAACTTGCAATTAAAAAAATATAAAATCTCTCTATAAACGTACTTTTATGACATCTACATCTAAATCCCAGAGAAATTTATCCAGATCTTTGAAAGATAAAAATACAGTTGCTGTGTTCTCCAATGGATGAATTCCAAGGCTCTTGCATTTCGTAAGATCTTTATCAATGAAAAATTCCACTGCATGGTCGGTATCATTCATCAAACCAAATGGTGTTACACTTCCCTGCTTTACACCCAGATATTTCTCCAGACGTTCTTCGGAAGCAAAGCTTAAATTTCCTCCTCCAAGCTGTCTTCCAAGAGATTTCAGATCTACTTTTTTCTTTTCATCACACGTAACAAGGAAATGTCTCTTTCCTTTGGAATCTCTAAGAAACAGATTTTTACAAAGTGTTCCCTTTTCCGGTAAGCCCAATCGATCCATATCTTCCATTGTATGAACCGGTTCATGTTCTACTACTTCATATTTGATCTTTAATTTATCCAATGCGTCATATACTCTTTTTTTCTGGTCTTCCATATCGAAACCCCTTTCTGTTGTACGTAAACATGCTTTTCAATCATTATATGACATTATTTTAACCAAGTAAAGCAAAAAAATCTCTCACTTTACTTTTATACTCTATAATTGTCTGTGATTTCTTAATCTCTCTTATCGTATCTAGATGTTCCGGATAAGTACGAAGTAAATAGGTCCATATTTCTTTCATCTTAAATAATACATAGATTTCTCTCGGGCTGGCCTCCTCATAATGGCAACATATGTCCTCAAGAAATGCCTGCATACGCTCTATTTCCACTGCGTGAATTTTTTCATTTTCGCAAATTTCCTTTTTGGTCAGCAACCCTGGATTTGCAATAATCCCTCGCCCGATCATAAAACATTCTGTCTTCTTACAATTCTGCTTTGTTTTCAGAATATCCTCGGTTGTTTTCAACTCTCCATTATAGCAAAGCGAGTGTCTGCTATGCTCCTCTGCATACCCATACCACGGAATTCGTATATCGTGTTTATAATGATCTTTCTGTACTCTCGGATGGATGATAAGTTCTTCCAACGGATACTTATTATATATTGATAGAATATTTTTAAATTCTTCCGGCTCATCTCGTCCAAGTCTCGTTTTTACAGATATTTTTGCTTCTTTTTCCTTTGTAAATACTGTATCCAAAAAACGATCCAATTCTTCTGGTTTTGCCAGAAATCCAGAGCCTCTGTATTTTGCGGCAACTGTTTTAGAAGGACAGCCAAAATTCAAATTAATCTCTTCATATCCGTAGCGTTTTATTTTCTGGATTGTCTGCACACAGTCCTCCCCATTGTTACTTAAAATCTGCGGCACAATATAAAGTCCTTCGTTGTTAGACGGCAGAATTTCTTCCTGTTCTTTTATATTTAATCCTCTCTTGCTGTGCGGAACAAAGAAAGGGGTAAAATACTTATCCATTTTCCGAAAATATTTATGATATGCATTTCTATATATGTAAGTTGTAATCCCTTCCATTGGGGCAAGATAATATTTTTCCATCTTATTCTCCTCTTTTCATTTCCACATTCTAGCAAAATTTGCCTGTTGCCGCAACAAATCACAACCACCGGCTTAGCCGGTGGTTTGCTTTGACCCTATAAGGGTCT
>JAUNTC010000041.1 GCA_030538915.1 Lachnospiraceae bacterium
GTGACAGATACTGATACCGGCGGTTTCATTGTCTGTTTTCCCTGTTTCTGCCGTGACAGATACTAATACCGGTGGTTTCGTTGTCTGTTTTCGTGGATTCTTCATATACAGATACTTTCGCCCGGATTATAGCTTCCTCACAATAAGCTCCACTATTTCTGCGCAAAAAAAGTACCTGCAAGCCCCATATTTTGAGGCTGCAGATACTTTTCATCACATACTTTTCATCAGATGCTCGATCTAAATACGTGCTACAAACGCTCCGCCCCTAGTGGTTGCTGGCTGCGATCTTCACTTTGCTCCACAGGTTGCTGATAATCTTCTTTGTCTTGTCGTTGTACTCGAAGACTTCATCTTTCTTGTTGCCTGTGCGCGGGATGTAGGCATTCATGCCTTCAAAGTCGCCACCTTCGCCGTAAAGGTCGTCCATAACTTCCTTGTTGGCGGATGTGTATCCGACGTAGCTAGAGTTATCATACGCACCGGCATAGCTGCTTGCGTAGTTGATAAATGCGTGGGCAAGTTCTGGATTCTTCGCATTCTTTGGAATAACCATGGCGTCAGACCAGAGGTTTGTACCGCTCTCCGGCATATAGTAACCCATGTTCGGATTTTCAGCCATGACATAAGTCGCATCACCGGAGTAGATAAGTCCCATTGCTTTTCGTCCCTGTGCCATGTTGTCGATGATCTCATCCGTTACGATTTCCGGATCCATCGTCTTTACACATTTCACAAGCCAGTCGTAAGCTTCGTCGATTTCCTTCTGGTTGTTTGTATTCATCGAATAGCCAAGCGCTTTCAATGCCATCATGAAAGAATCTCGTTCAGAGTCGTAGAGGTAAATGTCACCTTTATATTTCTGATCAAGGAAAATGTTATAGCCTTCCTTCTTCAAGTCTTCTTCGGATACTTTTGTCTTATCGTATACGATACCAACGGTTCCCCAGAAGTACGGAACCGAATATTCATTTTTCGGATCGTACGGAAGACCTTTCACTGCCTTGTTGATCTTATCCATACATGTAAGCTTTGATTTATCAAGCTTTTGCAGATAACCTTCGGAAATGAGTCGCTGAATCATATAATCACTTGGCACAAGAATGTCAAATGCTTCTTTATTCGCAACTTTGATATACATCTGTTCGTTGGAATCAAAGTTTTCCATCATAACCTTCGCACCAGTCTCTTCCTGGAAATCCTGGATAATATGCTCACCTACATATTCTCCCCAGTTGTAGATGCGAAGTGTCTGTCCCTCAAACGGACGCACGTTGTCGTCGCCTTTAAACTGCATATAGCATATACCTGCAACTAAAGCAGCACATACGGCAGTTACTGGAATCCACACTCTTCGTCTCTTCACCACTTCTTTGTTTTTATTCTTACTTGCCATAACCGGCACTACATTGATCACTACGAGAAGAATCGTAATGATGACAACAACCAGTGTGGAGATCGCGTTAATACTCGGATTGACACGTTTGCTCATTGTGTAGACCATAATACTTAAGTTCTTTACACCACGTCCCGTTACGAAGTAGGAAATGATAAAATCATCTACTGACATTGTAAATGCGATAAGCGCTCCGGATACAATTCCCGGTGTGATCTGTGGCACGATGACTTTTGTAAGCGCCTGCCACGGCGTCGCACCAAGATCCATGGCCGCATCCGCAAGGTTCGGATCCAGGGAACGGATCTTTGGCATAACCGAGAGCATAACGTACGGAATACAAAATGCAATGTGTGCCAAAAGCATCGTCACGTAACCCTTTTCAATACGGAAGGTAATAAAAAGGAGCATAAATCCAATTGCTGTTACGATCTCAGGGTTCATAACCGGAAGGTTGTTGACCTGCTCCATAAGGTGACGGATCACCTTTTTCGATTTACTCAGACCAATCGCCGCGATCGTTCCTGCGATGGTCGATATAATTGTTGCAAGGATCGCCACACTGAATGTGGTAGAAAGTGCCTCCATCATATCACTGGAATCTAACATATGGAGATACCAGCGCATGGAAAATCCGGTAAAACTTGTCAGCGATTTTCCATCGTTGAAGGAGAAAATGATCATATATGCGATCGGAAGGTAGAAAAAGATGATCGATAATACCATCAGAGCCTTCCCAAATGGTCGTTTCTTTTGTTTCATCTTTTATTCCCCCTTTCCGCCTTCATTTCTCTGTTCTACTTTCTTTACTGCCATCATAAGGAGCATCATAATGATCGCCATGATCATAGACACGGCACTACCAAAATTCCACTCTCCCACTGTGATGAACTGGTTTTCGATCATATTTCCGATGAGGAAATACTGTCCGCCTCCCAGTAATTTTGGAATAAAGAAAGAGCTTACTGCCGGCAAGAATACAAGTGTGATTCCGTTGATCACTCCCGGAAGTGAAAGCGGCAGCGTGATACGTCTAAATGTCTGTGCCGGACTTGCTCCAAGGTCTGCGCTTGCCTCTAAGAGAGAGCGGTCCATCTTACTTAAAGATGTCTGGATCTGGAGGATCATAAACGGCAGGAAGTTGTAAACCATACCGAGAAGCACAGCTCCTTCTGTATAGAGAAGTTCCACCTTTCCAAGCCCGAAAAATCCAAGTATTTTCTGAACGATACCACCACTGCTCAGAAGACCGATCCATGCATATGTACGGACGAGCATGTTGATCCACATCGGCAATGTGATACATAAAATTAGTGCATTCTGCGCTTTCTCACTGCTTCGTGCAATATAGTAAGCGATCGGATAACCGAGAAGCAGACATAAAATGGTCGTTTTCACCGCAATCATAAGGGAACGCCAAAGGATTAATAAGAAATCCGGGTCGGTAAAAAATTTGACGTAATGTTCCAGTGTAAATGAGAAGGAAATGATACTATTGCCCTGATTCATAATGGAATACAGCGCAATCAGTGCCATTGGAAGCACAAGCATCATTAACGCCCATACGATATACGGCCACGCGAGCTGCTGAAAACGTTTCATTAGTACACCACCTTCGACATAACATGGATGTCTTCTGGGAAGAATGTCAGGCCGACCTCCTGTCCTTCCTCGGAATAATCCGTCGTATGGATCTTGAATTCACGTCCGGTCGTTGAAAATGTAATTTTATATACACCTTCTGTCACTTCCTCCGGCGTGAAATCATAATCTACGCTGATGTCTACGCTTTCGTCTTCGTTACTTAATTTCCATCCCTGTGCATTGGCCCATGTCTTAAGATCTGTGTCAAGCGCCTGAGAATCATTGATCTCGTCAACGGTCTTGAAGAAGTTAAATGCCATGACCGCCTCATTTGCCTTTTCATTCTTAACGAACGGCTGGTTGACTACGAAAATTGTTCGCTCAATGCTCGTTCCGTCTGCTGTTGTAAATGTTACCGGATACTGGCCTTCTTCTTTGGAAAGCTCGTACTCTACTTTTGCAATGGAAACGTAATCGTCACTTTCTACTTCCCACGCCTGTGCATTGGAAAGAGCGATGATCTCTTTGTCGTCCATCTCTTCTACATCATCAACATCTACATAGAAGTTGTTGGCACTGATCTTCTCCTTACCGTCCTCACTTGTCACCTCGTGGTTTCGGATGACACGCATATTTACGGTAACACTTGTACCAGAAACGGTCTCCACCATGATCTCATAGTGCACACCTTTGAAAAGCACGCTTAACACTTCTCCGGTCATTTTTCCGTCTTTCACATCTACAATATCGATATCCTCCGGACGGATGACAACGTCAACCTTTTCATTTTTCTTAAATCCATAGTCCACACAATCGAATGTAATATCATCAAACATGACTTTGTAATCGTCGATCATTTTTCCTGAAAGGATGTTACTCTCGCCGATAAAGTTCGCTACGAAGCGATTGGATGGCTCATTGTAAATGTCTCGCGGAGATCCGATCTGCTGGATCTCACCATTTTTCATAACAACGATCTTATCGGACATTGTAAGCGCCTCTTCCTGATCGTGTGTTACGAAAATAAATGTGATGCCGACCTCCTGCTGGATACGCTTCAACTCGTACTGCATTTCTTTACGCAATTTTAAATCAAGTGCTGCCAGTGGCTCATCTAATAAAAGCACCTTTGGTTCATTTACGAGGGCGCGGGCAATGGCAACTCTCTGCTGCTGTCCACCGGAAAGGAGTGTTGTATTTTTATCTTCAAATCCTTCCAGACCGATCAATTTAAGCATCTTCATAACTTTCTGGTCGATGATATCTTTTCCGACTTTCTTGATCTTTAAGCCGAACGCAATATTTTCATACACGCTCAGATGTGGAAACAGTGCATATTTCTGGAATACAGTATTCAGCTCTCGCTCATAAGGCGGCTTCTTACTGATCTCCTCACCGTCGAAAATGACGCTTCCTTCGTCCGCATCAAGGAATCCTCCGAGAATACGAAGAAGTGTTGTCTTCCCGCATCCACTTGGTCCAAGCAGTGTCACAAATTCATTTTCATAAATGTCCAGGTTGATTCCCTTTAACACAACCTGACTGTCAAAGCTTTTGACAATGTTTCGAAATTCAATGATCTTATTTTCTTCCATCTCACATTCCCTTCTTTTTTATACTGTTATATGATCCATAACCGCTCCAATTGGTGCGGCGATCGTAAGATCGGCACCTACCGATTTGGCTGTTTCACTCTTGTTGATCACGACTAAATGTCTGCCGTGGAAATAATCGATAAATCCGGCTGCCGGATATACGACAAGCGAAGTGCCTCCGATGATCAGCATGTCTGCCTGGCTGATCGCTCGGATACTTTTATCTATCACTTCCGAATCCAGCCCTTCCTCATAAAGCACAACATCCGGCTTGATCATGCCGCCACATGTACAGCGTGGGATACCATCGGAATGCTTGACATATGCTGCATCATAAAACTTGCCACATTTCATACAATGATTGCGGTGAATGCTTCCGTGAAGCTCCAACACATTTTTGCTTCCGGCCATCTGATGCAGTCCGTCAATGTTCTGCGTAATGACAGCTCCTAGCTTACCGGCTTCTTCTAACTGGGCGATTTTTTTATGAGCCGCATTCGGCTTCGCGTCCAGATGCATCATTTTATCCTTGTAAAATTCATAGAAGCTCTCCGGATTGCGCACGAAAAAGCTGTGGCTTACAATCTGCTCCGGCGTGTATTTATAATTCATATGATACAATCCATCTGCACTTCGAAAATCCGGTATATTACTCTCTGTCGAGACACCGGCGCCTCCAAAGAATACAATATTTTCCGAATCATCGATCATTTCCTGTAGCTTTACAATCTGTCCCTGTAACAGATCTGACATTCCCTGACACCTCCTGTAATTATTTCTTCTTTTGTCTTATCTATTATACACCTCAAGCCAGCCAATGACTGCTTCAAGATTTTCTAATGTCTTTGATACTTTCGCTCTCGTCTCTTTTGATACTTCTGCCACATCCGGAATGAAGATTACTTCTCCTCCAAATGAAATTCCTGCAAGGAGTCCTGCCTCGCTATCTTCAATGACAAGGCATTCTTCCTTCTGACAGCCGATCTTTGCCGCTGCCACTTTAAAAATCTCCGGATCCGGCTTGCTCTGCTTTATGTCATCACCGTAGACGAATGCATCCATCCGCTCGTAGACACCGGCGCACTTTAAAAGTTCCTCGGCACGGGCCTTCTCTGTGGAAGTCGCCACCACGCTCTTTATCCCCTTTTCATTCAGGTATGACAAAAGCTCCTTAAGCCCCTTCTTGATTGGTACACCGTCTCTATCAATGGCTTCATTAAACAGCATTCGTTTCTGCTCGCGGGCTTTGTCATAATCAAAGTCCGACCCGAATGCTTCCTTATATAATCTACGAATGACTGCAGTGTTCTTCCCTCTGCAGTCATTCAACAATTCATCTGTTACATTAAATCCAAGCGTCTCGCCTAATTTTTTCCAGCAATGACCGGTCAGTCTTTCTGTATCAAACATCGTACCGTCCATATCAAAGATCACGCCTTTTAACATCTTCTACCTACACCTTCTCCGACTCTTCGCTATAGCCGGTGAAAAACTCTGACAAGGCATCCAGTGTCTTAATTAAAACCGGCAGCTCCTCTTCGCTGAGTTTTTCCATAATGGCCTCCGTCATCTGTCTGTGATAATCCGCATGATGATGGTAAGCATTCTCTCCGCGTTTCGTAAGCTTCACATAGACGACACGTCTGTCCTTCTCACTTCGTTCTCTGGTCACATATTTTTTATTTACAAGGTTATTCATTGCAGTTGTCAATGTGCCGACTGTGACATTGAGCTTCTTTGCTATGGAAGACATGTTCCCGCCTTCGCCAAGTCCGACTGCTTCAATGACATGCATATCGTTATTCGAAATATCTTTAAATTCTTCTGTGATAATGGCCTTTTCCTCCAAACGCCATATCTCATTAATCAGCGAAACCAATGTGTCATTGATTACTTTGTAAGCATCTTCCATCATATAACCTCTCTTCGTTTTATTAAATACTTTTTCGTGTATTTTTTCATAAACATACATATTCATTATAGCTATGCGCACAGGCAGAATCAACATTTTCTTTTATGGAATTGTGTATGTTTATGAAAATAATTCCTCCATCACTTCTTTTACCGTCTCGATCCGTGTCGCTTTGTATGCATTTGCCCCGCAAAAGAGCAGTGCATCGTCCACTTCTCCTTTTGCTGCATGGATTAGTGCATCTGTGATACAGTACGGAATTTCCGCCGGATTGCACTTGTGAAGACAGCCGTGGCAAGGTGTGTGTGGAATCTTCTCTCCGCTTCGCACTTTTTTCTGAAATTTATTCAAGATCGCACGTCCCGGCATACCAACCGGACTTTTCACGATGACAATATCTTCCTTTTTCGCATGAATATAAGACTCTTTGTAGCGAATGTCTGCGTCACACTCTTTTGTCGTCACAAAACGGGTGGCGACCTGTACCCCATCTACACCAAGGGAAAATGCATTTTGAACAGCCTCACGATCATCAATCCCTCCGGCTAACACAAGAGGAATGTTACAATCGTACTTTTCGCTATATGACTTTACCGTCTCCATGATCTTTTTAACTTCATTTGCATAACGATCAGTGGCGGCTTTTCCACAATCATTGCAAAAGTCTTCGATTTCTTCCACGGAAAATCCAAGGTGTCCACCGGCTTTCGGTCCTTCGATTACAACAAGATCCGGCATTCTTTTGTATTTTTTATCCCAGTAACGTAAAATGACGCGGGCTGATTTTTCTGAAGATACGATCGGTGCAAGCTTCACTTCTCTCTCTCCGGCAATTTTCGGAAGATCCATCGGAAGCCCGGCTCCGGAAATAATAAGATCAGCCCCGGCTTTGATCGCTGCGTCAACGTATTTTTCATAATGGCGCATTGCCACCATAATGTTAAAGCCGATGACGCCCTCCGGTGCAATCGTTCTCGCTATGTCATATTCTGTTTTGATGGCTCTTAAATTTGCCTTCAGTGGATCTTTATCAAAATCTTCCTCCTGATAACCGATCTGCGCCGCGGATATAATACCGACGCCACCTTCTTTTGCAACTGTACCGGCCAGATTACCAAGGCTGATCCCGATTCCCATTCCCCCCTGGATGATTGGAATGCGTGCAGTAAGATCTCCGATTTTTAATGGTTTGTATTCAAATGTATTTTCCATGACTTTTACTCCTCAACACATAATTATGGTAAAAATTAAGCCTCTGACATACCTGCTGCCAGAGGCTTTTGCTTCTATTCTTACATCTTACGAAAGCGTTCATATCTGTGCGTGGTCAGTTCCGTTACGGACAGTTTGGCGTAGGTTGCAAGAAACTGGTCGATATTTCCCGCCAATGCTTCTGTCACCGGCTCCATCGTCTGCACATTGTAGTTTTCCGGCTCTTCTAAAATTCGTTCGATAATGCCAAGCGCTTTTAAATCTTTCGCTGTCAATTTCATGACGCTTGCAGCTTCTTTTGCCTTCGTACTGTCTTTCCAGAGAATGCTTGCAAATCCTTCCGGCGAAAGAATGGAATAGATGGAGTTTTCCAGCATCCATACTTCGTCCGACACCGCAAGTGCAAGTGCGCCGCCGCTGCCGCCTTCACCTATTACGATAGAAAGGATCGGAGTTTCCAGATTCGAAAGCTCATATAAATTTCTTGCGATTGCTTCGCCCTGGCCTCGCTCCTCTGCCTCCAGGCCACAAAATGCACCCGGCGTGTCTACGAGACAGATAACCGGTCTTTTGAATTTCTCTGCCTGTTTCATAAGGCGGAGCGCTTTCCGATATCCCTCCGGCGATGGCATAGCAAAATTACGATAAATATTTTCTCTCGTATTGCTTCCCTTTTCCTGTGCAATCACAGTTACCGGACGGTCTTTAAAGATTGCGATACCGCCAATGATCGCTGGGTCGTCGCCAAAGAGACGGTCACCGTGAAATTCTGTAAAATCTTCAAACAATAAACGAATGTAATCGCTGCCTACCGGGCGGTCTTTCTTACGGGACGTAAGGACACGGTCCCATGCCGGCTTACTGCTTTCATTGCCACCACACATCTTCTGCTCGTCAGATGAACTGTTCTTTCCTTTCTGCTCGTTTTCTTCCTGACTTTTGAAATCGCAGCCTTCTCTATGCAATCTTAAAATCTTTCCAAGCTCTTCTTTCATCTTCGGTCGTTCTACGATTTCATCGATAAATCCGTGTTCCAGAAGAAACTCCGAGCGCTGAAATCCTTTTGGAAGCTTCTGCCCGATTGTCTGCTCAATGACACGAGGCCCTGCAAATCCGATCAGCGCCTTTGGCTCTGCAAGGATAATGTCTCCAAGCATGGCAAAGCTTGCCGTCACTCCTCCGGTAGTCGGATCGGTCAACACACTTATGTACAAAAGACCAGCGTCGCTATGGCGTTTTAAAGCTGCCGAAGTTTTTGCCATCTGCATTAAAGAAACGATTCCTTCCTGCATTCTGGCTCCGCCGGAGCATGCGAAAATAATAACCGGCAGTCGCTTCTTTGTAGCACGTTCTACCGCTCTTGTGATCTTTTCTCCTACCACTTCGCCCATACTGGCCATCATAAATCTACCGTCACAAACTGCTACGGCTGTCGGATTCCCATCAATCTTCGCTTCTCCGGTAACGACTGCTTCCTTCAGTCCTGTTCGTTTCTGCAGCATTTCAATCTTTTCTTCGTAACCTTTGTATTGCAATGGATTTTTTGTCTCTAATTCCTCATCCCACTCTACAAATGAGCCTTCATCGGCGATCATGTCGATTCTTCGATACGCATCTACACGGAAATACCCTCCACATTCCGGGCAGATGTAATATCCATTTTTAACATCCTCGGCAATGATCGCACTGCCGCATTTATTGCATTTTCGAAGAAGTCCTTCCGGCACTTCCGGCTTGCGTCTTCCTAAATGTATGTAATTTTTTCTGCCAGATATCTGTCTGGTCTTTTTAAACACGTTGTCCAGATTCATAAAACTTCACCTTTTCGTTACTTCTTACATATCTTGTCTACATATTTTCGATGAATCCAATGTCAATATTTCCTTCCAGATAATCCGGATGATGCAAAATCTCATACTGATAATCTACGTTCGTATCGATTCCTTCAATGATGATCTCGCCTAAGGCACTCTGCATCTTGCGGATCGCTTCTTTTCTGTTTTTTGCCCACACAATAAGCTTTGCTACCATCGAATCATAATATGGTGGGATCGTGTATCCGCTATAGATAGCGGAATCGATGCGGATGCCTTTTCCACCCGGCAGATACATATCCTTGATCGTACCCGGCGATGGCATAAATCCTTTCTGCGGATTTTCTGCGTTGATCCTGCACTCGATGGCATGACCGTTCAAATGAATGTCTTTCTGCTCGAAGCCTAACTTTCTTCCGTCTGCGATCTTGATCTGCTCTTTGATAAGATCAATGCCTGTCACCCACTCCGTCACCGGATGCTCTACCTGGATGCGGGTATTCATTTCCATAAAATAGAAATTCCCGTTTTTCTCTAATAAAAATTCAATCGTTCCAGCATTTTCATAACCTGCTGCCTTCGCCGCCATAACGGCTTTCTGTCCCATTTTTTCACGGAGCTCATCGGAAAGCGCAATAGATGGCGATTCCTCGATCATTTTCTGATGATTTCTCTGGATGGAACAGTCTCGCTCGCCTAAGTGCACCACATTTCCATATTTATCCGCAAGGATCTGGAACTCGATATGTCTTGGTTCTTCTACGAAATGCTCGATGTACATCGTATCGTCGCCAAATGCCATCTGTGTCTCTTTCTGTGCGGTCTGGAATGCATTTTCAAATTCCTCCGGTGCATTTGCTACACGCATGCCTTTTCCACCACCGCCAAGGGCTGCCTTTACGATAACCGGATAGCCGATCTCTTCTGCGATCTTTGCTCCCACTTTCGCATCGTAAATCGCTTCCGTACTTCCGGGGATGACCGGAACACCGGCATTGATCATTGTATTTCTTGCTTCCTGCTTATTGCCAAGTCTTGCGATCACGTCGGAATCCGGGCCAATGAAAATAATTCCGCAGTCCTCACACAGTTTTGCAAACTTGCTGTTTTCTGAAAGGAATCCAAATCCCGGATGGATGGCATCTGCACCGGTTACGATAGTGGCGCTGATGATCCGGTCCATGCTAAGATAGCTGTCCTTTGATGGTGCCGGGCCGATGCATACTGCTTCGTCTGCAAGCTTTGTATGCAATGCCTCTTTATCTGCTTCCGAATAAACAGCAACGGTCTCGATTCCCATTTCTCTGCATGCACGAATGATGCGCACGGCAATCTCACCACGGTTTGCGATCAGTATTTTCTTAATCATACAATTTCACCTATCCAATCATAAAGGTAAGCTCTGCGCTTGCCACTACTTTGCCATCTACGCTGGCAACGGCCTCGCCGACACCTACCGGCCCTTTCTGCTTGATAATCTTCGTCTCTAAACGAAGCTTATCTCCAGGAACTACTTTTCCTCTGAATTTACATTTATTGATGGCCCCGAAAAATGCAATCTTTCCTTTATTTTCCGGCACACTTAAAATGGCAACTGCCCCTGCCTGTGCAAGTGCTTCGATCTGCAAAACACCCGGCATTACAGGCTGTCCTGGGAAATGTCCGGCGAAAAAATCTTCTCTGTAAGTTACACATTTATAACCAACCGCATACTCTCCCGGCTTGTAATCTTCGATATAATCCAACAGTAAAAATGGATGTCTATGCGGAATGATCTCTTCAATCTCTTTTATATTTAAATGATTCATAGCTGTCTCCTTTTCCTTAGCCGATGCGGAACAATGGCTGTCCGTACTCTACCGGCGCACCATTTTCTACGAGCACTTCTTTGACGGTTCCGTCAAAATCACTCTCAATCTCATTCATCAGCTTCATCGCTTCTACGATTGCCAATGTCTGTCCCTTCTTCACAGTATCGCCTACTTTTACAAATGCTTCCGCATCCTCTGCCGGCGCTGCGTAGAAAGTTCCGACAAGGGGAGAAGTGATGACATTTCCTTCTTCCACTACTGTCTCCGAAGCCGCATTCTCTGCCGCAGCTTCTGCCGGTGCAACTGCCGGCGCTACCACCGGTGCCATCGCAGGCGTTACTGCCTGAGACATTGCTGCAGCCATAGCCGGTGCCGCTACAGTGACTTTGCCTTCTTTTTTACTCAGTTTTATTTTCACATCATTTTCTTCATATTGCAGTTCCGTAAGCTTGGATGCTGACACGGACTCAATTAATTTGATCAGATTCTGAAATTCCATAATTTTTCTCGCTTTCTTTGTGCTACCCTTCATAACGCTTTAAAAGCAATGTTGCGTTGTGTCCTCCAAATCCAAGGGAGTTTGTCAGCACATAATTTACGTCCTTTTCAACCGGTGCGCCAATCGCATAGTTAAGGTCACACTCTTCATCTGTATTCGTTGTTCCAACTGTCTGGTGGATGAATCCTTCCTGAATCGTCTTCACACATACAACACACTCTACGCCTCCGGCTGCTCCTAAGAGATGACCGATCATTGATTTTGTAGAGTTGATGACTACATTTTTTGCAGCCTCTTCACCAAGTGCAAGCTTGATGGCACGTGTCTCAAATAAATCATTGTGGTGTGTGCTTGTTCCATGTGCGTTAATATAGTCGATTTCTTCCGGGCGTACACCGCCTTCTTCCATGGCAAGCTCCATCGCTTTGGCAGCTCCGCTTCCGTTCTCTGCCGGGGAAGTGATATGATACGCATCACCGGTAGAACCGTAACCTGCGATCTCTGCATAAATTTTCGCTCCACGCTTCTTCGCATGCTCTAATTCCTCTAAAAATACAACGCCGGCTCCTTCTCCCAGTACAAATCCATTTCTGTCTTTATCAAATGGAATGGATGCGCGCATTGGATCTTCTGTTGTAGAAAGTGCAGTCAGGCTTGTAAATCCAGCCACTCCGGTCGGGCAGATACAGCTTTCTGTTCCACCTGCAACCATTACATCTGCGTCTCCGTACTGGATCGCGCGGAATGCATCTCCGATACAGTTCGTTCCGGATGCACATGCGGTTACGACGTTTGTGCATTTTCCACGGAAACCAAGCTGAATAGACACATTTCCTGCTGCCATGTTGGAGATCATCAGCGGAACCATAAGCGGATTGACACGTCCCGTTCCTTTCGTATTGATCTTGTCATATTCTTTTTCTACTTCCTGAAGGCTTCCAATTCCGGAGCCGATCACAACACCTGCGCGAAATGGATCTTCTTTGGAAATGTCAAATCCGGCATCTTCACATGCTTCTTTTGCTGCTGCCACTGCATACTGGGAAAATGCTTCCATTCTCTTTGCCGCTTTGAAGTCCATTCGTTCTTTTGCAACGAAATCTTTTACTTCCGCTGCGATTTTTACTTTATAGTCTGTAGTATCAAATTTTGTAATTTCACCGATTCCTACTTTTCCTTCTTTAATTCCTGCCCAGAACTCTTCTACTGTATTTCCAATCGGAGTTACTGCGCCAAGTCCGGTCACTACTACTCGTCTCTTCAAATCCATCTCTCCTTTAAATCACCATTCCGCCGTCTACATGCAGTACCTGTCCGGTAATGTATGCGGCATCGTCAGATGCTAAAAATGCAACTGCTGCTGCCACTTCCTCTGCCTCTCCGAATCTTCCCAGTGGAATCTGGGAAACGGATGCTTCTTTTACTTTGTCGGAAAGCACTGCGGTCATATCTGTCTCAATAAATCCCGGTGCTACTGCATTTACTGTAATGCCTCTTGATGCCACTTCTCTTGCCGTCGCCTTTGTAAGACCGATCACTCCGGCTTTAGATGCAGCGTAGTTTGCCTGCCCTGCATTTCCGGTGACACCGACAACCGATGCCATATTGATAATACGTCCGCTTCTTTGCTTTAACATACATCTTGTAGCAAAGCGGATCGTGTGAAATGTGCCTTTTAAGTTTGTATCAATGACTTTGTCAAAATCTTCTTCGGACATTTTCATAAGCAGTCCGTCTTTCGTGATACCCGCATTATTTACAAGAATATCAATTCTTCCTTCTGTTTTGATCACATCTTCTATAAATGTCTGGCAAGCTTCGTAATCTGCAACATTGCACTGATAAATTTCTGCCTTGCCGCCCTTTTCCTCGATCTGGATTTTTACGTCTTTTGCTCGTTCCTCAGAACCGTTATAGTTGATCACCACTTTTGCTCCCAGTGACGCAAGCTTTTCTGCGATGGCCTTGCCAATTCCGCGGGATGCGCCTGTGACAACCGCAATTTTTCCTTCCAGCATATGTGCTCCTCTCTATGTAACGTCCTCTATGTAACGCCCTTTATGTAACGCCCTCTTATGCGAGCGCTTCTTTCACTTTTTCGATGTCTTCCCATGTCGCTACGTTGTAAACAGTTACGTCTCTGTTGATCTTTCGTAAAAATCCTGCAAGCGTTCTGCCTGGTCCGATCTCTACAAATGTATCAACACCGTCTTTTATCATTTCTTCCATGCTCTGCATCCAGCGCACCGGAGAGCTTACTTGCTCTTTCAAAAGCGCTTTCGTCTCTTCGATATTTTCGACTTTCTTTCCATTTACATTTGTATAATATGGAATAGAAAGTGCGTGTAACTTCGTCTTTTCCAGCTCTTTTTCCAGTTCCTCGCCTGCGGCTTTAAGCATCGCTGAGTGAAATGGACCGCTAACATTCAGCATAATGGCACGCTTTGCGCCTGCTTCTTTTAATTTTCCAGCTGCCTCTTCCACACCTTTTGTCACACCTGTGATGACGATTTGTCCCGGGCAGTTATAATTTGCAACACTTACGCCCTCGATCGGCGCAATCACTTCCTCGATTTTATCGGCATCCATTGCCATAACTGCACACATGGCACCTTCACCTGCCGGCACCGTATTTTGCATAAGGATCCCTCTTTTTCTTACGAGACGGATGGCATCCATATCTTCCATCCCTCCGGCTGCCGCGATGGCACAATATTCGCCAAGACTTAATCCTGCTGTCACGTCCGGCTTTACATTTTCTGCTTCCAGTACTCTTGTCATCGCAAGACATGTGGTCACCATTGCAGCCTGTGTATATTCTGTAAGGTCAAGCTTTTCATTTTCTTCAAAGCAGAGCGCCTTCATGTCGAGCCCTAAATTTTCAGTTGCTTCCTCATAAATCTTTGCCGCCAGTTCACTGTTTTCATAAAAATCAGCTCCCATTCCGGCTTTTTGCGCTCCCTGTCCCGGGTAAATAAATGCTATTTTACTCATAAAATCCTTTTCCTCCGAGTAATTCATCGGTTTCTTTTACTAATTTTAAGATCAGCTCCTTGCATGACATTCTTTCTTTTACCATTCCGGCGATCTGACCTGCCATTACACTTCCGTTTTTTACGTCGCCTTCTACGACTGCCTTTCTAAGGCCTCCCAGTGTCAGATGTTCTAATTCTTCAAAGCTTGCACCTTTATTTTCCAATTCAATATATTTCTTTGTCATATCATTGCGAAGGGCACGGACCGGATGTCCTGTCGTTCTTCCCGTTACGCGGGAATCAATATCCTTCGCCTTAATGATTCTTTCTTTGTAGTTATCGTGAACCTGTGATTCATCGGTCACTACAAAATGCGTTCCCATCTGTACGCCTTGTGCTCCCAGCATAAATGCTGCAGCAATTCCTCTTCCGTCTGCGATTCCTCCGGCTGCGATGACCGGAATATTTACCGCATCTTTAATCTGCGGAACTAAAACTATCGTCGTATTCTCTCCGATGTGTCCGCCCGCTTCACATCCTTCTGCCACAAGGGCATCTGCGCCGCAGCGCTCCATTCTCTTCGCAAGCGCCACAGAAGCAACCACCGGGATGACTTTTACGCCGGCTTCTTTCCACATTTTCATATATTTCTCAGGATTTCCGGCTCCTGTTGTCACGACTTTTACGTCCTCTTCCACGATTACTTTGGCCACTTCATCCGCGTATGGACTCATAAGCATGATGTTCACACCAAAAGGCTTGTCTGTCAGCTTCTTTACTTCTCGCACCTGTTCTCTTACCCATTCAGCCGGAGCGGATGCCGCTCCGATAAGGCCAAGTCCGCCTGCATTGGAGACACCTGCTGCCAGTTGATATTCTGCCACCCATGCCATGCCGCCCTGAATGATCGGGTATTCAATTCCTAATAATCTGGTTACTTCTGTCTGCATAGTTTTAACCTCGCTTACTTATTTCTAGTGGTTTTCAAATATTGTCTAATTGTTTTCTTATATTGTCTTATTTGTGAGCTTCGATGTAGCTGATCACATCTCCAACTGTCTGGATCTGCTCTAAATCTTCTGTCGGGATCTCAATCTCAAATTCTTCTTCGAGTCCCATTACCATCTCGAAAAGGTCAAGAGAATCTGCACCAAGATCTTCTTTGAAAGAAGTTGTCTCTGTGATCTTTTCTTCGTCTACTCCAAGGTTTTCTGCTACTAATGCTTTTACTTTCTCTAACATGTTTTTGTTCTCCTTTTGTTTATTATTTTTCTTATTGTTATTTTTATAGTGTCAGGGATTTTCCATTGGATGTTTGATGCTCTGTCCCCGACGATAATCTATGGAAGCTTTGTCTTTTAAACCGAAATCACGCTTGCGCCCCAGGTAAGTCCTGCGCCAAATCCTGCAAGTACGATCTTGCTGCCACTTTTCAACTTGCCCTGGCGGTTCCACTCGTCTAAAAGAATCGGAATGCTTGCTGATGATGTATTGCCATACTCTTCTAAGTTCATTGGAAACTTCTCAAGTGGCTCATCCAGTCTCTTGGCAACGGATTCGATGATGCGTCGATTGGCCTGGTGCAAAATATAGCATGCTATATTTTCTTTTTTTAATTTGTTAAGTTGAAGCGTCTCTTCAATGACTTCCGGAACTTTTTTTACAGCAAACTTAAATACTGCTCTTCCATCCATCTGCATATAATGTGCTTCATCAAATGTCTCTTCCTTATCGACTTCCTTCGTCAAACCGTTGGCATCGTGTCTGCTCTTCAATGATAATGCTTCCCCTCCGGCTCCGTTGGAGTGTGTGACAGGGATGAACAACTTTGACGTATCATTTTCTGATGCTTCCGGCTTATCTGTAGTTTCTGATGTTTCTGATGCTTCCGGCTGTGCGGCAAGTACTGCCGCTCCTGCGCCGTCTCCGAAAAGGATGCAGGTTCCGCGATCATTCCAGTTTGTCAAGTTTGATAAACTCTCGCTTCCGATGATCAGTGCTGTCTTGTATACGCCTGCTGCAATATATGCCGCCGCTGTATTGTAAGCCAGTATAAATCCGGTACATGCTGCGTTGAGATCAAAGCAGGTTGCATTCACCGCTCCGATTTCTTTTTGCACTTCACATGCTGCACAAGGCAAGATCACATTGGATGAGATGGTTGATACGAGAATCAGATCAACCTCCTCCGGCTCGATGCCTGCATTCTCAAGTGCACGCTTTCCAGCCACTGAAGCCATGGAAACCGTTGTCTCCTCGCCGCTTATGATATGGCGTCTTGCCACTCCGGTACGCTCTCTGATCCATTCGTCACTTGTCTCTACAAGTTTTGCGATGTCATTGTTGTCCATACAATACTGTGGGATATAAGATCCCGTTCCTACTATTCTTCCAATCATATAACTTCCTCTAGTGAATATTTTATCTCAGTCGAGAAGACTCCCACCCCTTTCAGGTTGTGAGTAAATGCTCGACTTGATCTTCCTATAGATTACTTTGACTTTCAAAGTATATAATGATTTTGTTTGCTTGTCAAGTATTTTGAATTTCAAATTATTATAGAGTGGATGAATGTCTAGTTTTGTTGGCTTGTTGGCGACTTCCCGGGGATTTGTTGACTGATTTCGGAAATTTCTCATTTTCAGATACTGCTTTGGGCTGGTCTAGTGGCTGTTATTGAAGATACATCAAATGCAGATCCTTGTCGCGTGTAAATTGTTGACTGTTATCGAGGATTCTCCAAATACAGATACCAATTTAGGCTGGTTTGGTGACTGCTATCGGAGATTCTCCAAATACAGATACTTGTCACAGGAAATTTGTTGACTGTTTTCAAGAATCCTTCAAATACAGACACTACCTCCCGGCGTAAGCTCCCCAGAAGCTTAAAAGTGCGAGGGCAACCATCACCTCCCGGCGTTAACTTCCCAGTAACAAAATGTCAATCGTTTTTTAATCACTTTTTTCAAAAAGGCAAAAAAAGAACGTATAGATTATTTCCATACGCTCTATCTCTGATTTCATGGTAAATTTTTGAATTCTCCAAACTTGAAGTTGCCGATCTGTTCTGTATATCAAACTTTATATGCCTAATCAATATTTTCTGTAAGTTTGCCTCCACCGGCATACATTCTTCCAAGACCGCATAGCATCCTTTATAACAATGTTTATTTTTCAAGAATTTGCGGATCAAGGAGGAAGTCATAAATGTTTACAGTCAAGATACCATAGTCATCATAATATGGCTGCACAATATCTTTTGTGATAACAATCTTTTTGAAGGAATCATCAATTTTCCTGAACGGTCTGATTTCCTGAGTGCGTTTCGTTTCATCTGACAGCGAGTATGCCGACTGGATATAGTATCTGGATGAACCAAGATTGCATACAAAATCAACTTCAAGCTGTTTGCGGATAACCTTACCTTCCTGATTCCTTTCTGCAATCGGTATTACGCCCACGTCCACACTGTAACCACGCATACGAAGTTCATTATAAATTACATTCTCCATAGAATGAGTCTGCTCAAACTGACGGAAATTGATTCTAGCATTGCGAAGACCAAGATCGGAAAAATAATATTTCTTAGGTGTTTCAATATATGCTTTTCCTTTAATATCATATCTTTGTGCTGATTCAATCAGGAAAGAATTTTCAAAATAATCCAGATATTTCTTAATGGTAGCGGAAGTGATTCTGGATTTCTTTACCGTCTTGAAAGTA
>JAUNTC010000042.1 GCA_030538915.1 Lachnospiraceae bacterium
GGCTATTTTCATTCAATAAATCGTCAAAAATCGAACTTTCCTATAAAGCAAAAAAGAATGTGCCGAGGCACATTCTTTTTTATTCTCATTCATATAATTTGAAAAATTATTTCTGAACAATGTTGATGATTTTCTTCGGAACATAGATTTCCTTGATGATATTTCCAGTCAGTTTATCTGCAATTGCTTCTTTTCCGGCTGCGATTGCTTCTTCTTTGCTGCTTTCTGCAGGGATTGAAATTACAGCTCTTGTCTTACCATTGATCTGAACTGGTACTTCAATCTCATCATCCTTCATTGCCTCTTCATCGTATGTCGGCCATCCGGCTTTGAATACACTGTCTTCATTTCCTAACTGCTCCCATACTTCCTCTGCAAGATGTGGTGCAAATGGTGAAAGAAGTACTGCCATTACAGACAATGTCTCTGTATCGATACCACCAGCTTTTTTCGCAATGTCGATAAGTTTATTATTGTGCTCCATGAATCCGGAAATAGCTGTATTCAAGCTGAAGCTTTCCAGACGAGTAGTGATATCTTTTACCAGTTTGTGACGCTCTTTAATCATCTCTTTTGTAGCTTCAACATTCGCATCTTTGCTGTCCATAACGAGATTCCAGTATCTCTTTAAGAAACGGTTTACTCCGTCGATTCCACGGTCATCCCACTCTGCATCTAACTCCGGAGGGCCAACGAACAGTTCATACATTCTCAGGGAATCGCATCCATAATCTCTTACAAGATCATCCGGAGATACAACATTTCCTTTTGATTTGCTCATCTTAATACCATTCTTACCTGTGATCATTCCCTGATTGAACAGTTTATGGAATGGTTCGTCAAAATCAACTACACCAATATCGTACAGGAATTTTGTATAGAAACGTGAATACAAAAGATGAAGCACTGCATGCTCAACACCACCAATGTACATATCTACCGGAAGCATTACATCTGCTTTTTCTCTGGATACTAATTCTTTGTCATTGTGGTTATCTACATATCTTAAGAAATACCAGGAAGATCCAGCCCACTGTGGCATTGTATTTGTCTCTCTCTTCGCATCAGCTCCACACTGTGGACACTTGCAATTTACCCACTCATCGATTGCAGCCAGTGGAGATTCTCCTGTTCCTGTAGGCTCATAAGACTCTACATCCGGCAGGCGCAGTGGTAATTCTTCTTCCGGCACCGGAACATTTCCACATTTCGGACAATGTACGATCGGGATAGGTTCTCCCCAATATCTCTGACGTGAGAATACCCAGTCACGTAACTTGAAGTTTACAGTCGCACGACCGATTCCTCTCTCCTCGATAATGTGTGGTGCTTCTTTTTTAAGTACTGAAGATTCCATACCGTTCCACTCTCCAGAATTGATCATTGTTCCGACAGCTTCTGTGTATGCTTCTGTCATATTTTCAATTTCTTCACCATCTTTTGCAATAACCTGGATGATCGGAATACCAAATTTTGTTGCGAATTCAAAGTCACGATCATCGTGAGCCGGTACACACATGATTGCTCCTGTACCGTAATCAGCTAATACATAATCTGATAACCAGATCGGTGTCTTCTCTCCATTTACCGGATTGATCGCATAGCTTCCTGTGAATACACCTGTTTTATCTTTATCCTGCATACGGTCTACATTTGATTTCATAGATGCATCGTAAATATACTGCTCTACTGCCTCTCTTGTCTCATCTGTAGCCAGGCTCTTAGCAAGCTCGTGCTCCGGTGCAAGCACCATAAAGGTTGCTCCGTATAATGTATCTGGTCTTGTAGTATATACCGTAATCTTTTCTTCTCTTCCTTCTACCGGGAAGTCCACTTCTGCACCGTAAGATTTTCCGATCCAGTCACTCTGCATCTTCTTAACTTTCTCTGGCCAGTCCAGTTTGTCAAGATCATTTAAAAGACGATCTGCATAAGCTGTGATCTTAAGCATCCACTGACGTAAGTTTTTCTTTGTTACCTCTGCACCACAACGCTCACATTTACCATTTACAACTTCCTCGTTGGCAAGACCAGTCTTACAAGACGGACACCAGTTGATCGGGAACTCTTTCTCATAAGCCAGACCTTCTTTGAACATCTTTACGAAGATCCACTGTGTCCACTTGTAAAAGTTTGGATCTGTAGTATTGACTTCACGATCCCAGTCATATAAAGCTGCGATCTCATTGATCTGTCTCTTGATATTTTTAATATTTGCCTCTGTTGAAATAGATGGATGTACACCCATCTTAATTGCATAATTCTCAGCCGGGAGTCCAAATGCATCCCATCCCATTGGATGAATGATGTAATAACCCTGCTGTAATTTATAACGGCTCCATACGTCAGAGATTACATAACCTCTCCAGTGACCTACGTGCAGACCGTTTCCGGACGGATATGGGAACATATCCAGACAGTAGTATTTTTCTCTCTTGCTTCCGTCATCATTCGTAGTCACATTAACTGGATTTTTTTCCCAGTTTTCGCGCCATTTTTTCTCAATTGCCTTATGGTTATAAGGGATATTTGACATTGTATTTTCCTCCTGTTTTAAATTTCTTCTTCCCGTTTCCACTTTGTTTCATCAACAGCAGTCAGACTGCCATTGATGAAAAGAAATATAATAAGCCTCTTCATCTCTAAGAGACGAAAAGGCTTGATTTCCGTGGTACCACTCTTCTTCATCCGAATATTGGATGCACTCATTATCTTCTGTAACGGGAAGACCCGCTATTATCTACTGCTATTTCAATAATAGAACTCCGAGGCGAGTTGGGAGATAACACTTACTGCCTCACACCATCCGGCAGCTCTCTGAAAAAGCGAAGATCTCTTAATAATCCTCTTCCATGTTTTTTTCGTTATTCTTACATATTATATGAAGAATGACAAAATAAGTCAAGTCCTTATTCTTCGATTATCCTTTCCTTTTCACAACTTCTTCTCATTTCTGCAAACAGATGCAATTTTCAGAATTTTATATAAAAAGTGTAGAAAATAGTTGTTCATTTTCGTCATTTCGTGTATAATAAATGCAAGTACTCATACTGAAGATTTTCAGTAAATCTGATACACAAAGGAGAGTTTGCCATGGTAAATTTATTAACTGGTCCAAAAGGAACTGGAAAAACACAAATAATGATCGAACAGGCGAATGTAAAAGCAAAAGAATGTAATGGAAATGTAGTTTTCATTAAAAAAACACATCGCGATACAGCGAGCGTAGCATTTGATATCCGTACTATCTGTATGGATGATTTTCCAACAATTACAAACACAGATGAATACGTTGGTTTCTTATACGGAATGTATAGTTCTAACCACGATATTGAATGCATCTTTATCGATGGTATTTTAAAACACGCTGATATTTCTCTGGAAAATATTCCAGATTTTATTGAGCGCTTGAAAAAACTCTCTAGCGAATGCAACATTGACTTTTTCGTAAGTATCAGTGCTGCCAAAGATGATTTATCTGCAGTCAATACAGATGGTTGCACATTTTTAAATTAATGTTTTAATTAAGACAGTAACAGGCAGCTTTTATAATTTGAAAGCTGTCTGTTTTTTTCTCGGTGTCAATACCGAAATATATGATACAAAGAGGAAGAGAGTATGGACAATAATGAACGAAGAAGACGTCGACGAAGACGCCGAAAGCTGAGAAGAATTTACCTTCACGTCCGACGTGCCGTTGTAATATTACTTATGCTGCTGATCTGCTTCGGGATTTTTTCCGGGATCAAGGCAATCGTACATGTAATTATAGGATCTGGCGCTAAGACGGAACAGGCAGACAATCAAAAGAAGAAAAAGGAAAAAGCAAAAATCGACACATCTGGAGTGACCGTGAATGAATTTACGATCAAAGGCAATCAAAAAGCTGCCACCAGTACATTAACGATCAGTTCTATGGGAGACTGTACACTAGGCACTGACGAGAATTTCGACTCGTCAACAAATCTGCCATCTTATTACAAGCAATATGGTGCAGATTATTTCTTCAAAAATGTAACATCAATTTTAGAGAAAGACGATTTATCTATCGTGAATTTTGAAGGCACTTTAACAACACAGACAGCAAGGGAAAACAAAGCATTTGCGTTCAAGGCGCCGCCAGAGTATGCTGACATTTTATCAAACAGCTCAGTAGAGGCTGCTAACACTGCCAACAACCACAGCTCCGACTACGGGGCGCAAAGCTATGAAGATACAATTGAAACGCTTACCGAAGCAGGTATCGCTCCATTCGGATACGATACAGTCAATATAATCAAGCTTGGCAAGATCAAAGTCGGCATGACAGGAATTTACGAATTAAAAGATCATTTAGAGCGAAAAGAACAGGTGAAGCAGAATATTCAAGCAATGAAAGAACACGGAGCCAATCTGATCATCGTCAATTTCCACTGGGGTACGGATAGAGAAACTTCTCCGGATACAAACCAGCGTGAACTGGCACATCTTGCAATAGACCAGGGGGCGGATCTTGTAATCGGGCATCACCCGCACGTTCTGCAGGGCATCGAATATTATAAAGGAAAATCCATTGTATATAGCCTTGGAAACTTCTGCTTCGGTGGAAATTCCAATCCGGCTGACAAAAATTCTATGATCTACCAGCAGACATTTTCTTTCAAAAAAGGAAAAGTACAAAAAAATGCAAAGGAAAATATCATTCCTTGTTCCATCTCCTCTACGTCTACACGCAATGACTATTGCCCGACGCCAATGGAAGGAACGCAGAAGCAGGCATTGTTAGACCTGATTGCAAAATATAATGAAGCGATCGCCAATGGCGAATTTAAGACTCCAGCCAGTGATGGCACGACAACTACCTCACCAGATAGCACAGTACAAGGAGACTCCGGCACAACTGATTCGTCTACCGATACAGATACCGGTACAACAGATACTGATTCAACAGATGATTCGGACACAATATAAGATGGATGCAAAAAGGATCTCACTTAACGAGATCCTTTTGTTATTACAGTCTTTATTTTGTTGTCTTTTCTTCCTTTTCGCTATCCATCTGCAGAGACATTACCGTGTTCGCCTTTTTGCCTTCTTTGTATTCCAACGTGATTTTCTGTCCGACTTCGCATTTTACGATGTCTATAAAATCAACAACTGATGTATCAAAAATATCATCGGAACCTTCCAACATTACATAATAATGAGATGTTCCATCTATAACCGCCTGTGCGATCTTTGTGATCTTACCTGTGATCTTCTTCACATCACGCTCATCCTTCTGCGCTTTTTTAATACCGTTTTCCCCAAGAAGGTCTCGGTAATTTTCCTCACATTGACTTACACTGTCTCCAATGGCAACAATCTGATACTTATGAACGTTGACCATCGCATATTTCTTAACCAACCCTGCGTCATCTTTTAAAGCCACGAAATAAGTTGGCTCATCGGATATATTAAGCAGCAATGGAAATGTCGCCTGGTACTTCAAGTTCTGTACCTGCCCTTCTGCCGAAGACATAGCAGAAGCCTCTGTAGCCCCTTCTACTGTGTAATACTTCGTCTCCATCGTACGCTGATTGGACAAAACAAAACCAACATTGGACTGGTCGCCATTTACAGACGTAACTCCTGTGTACATCCACACATCGTCATCCAGTGCAAGATAATTATATCCGTCTGTCGTCTTCAGACAGTCTTTCTGACTCAGTACACTGTTTAAAAATCCATGTTTCAAAGTTCCATAATAATCAAAAAGCTGTACAAGCAGATCTGCAGAATAAGCACGATCTACCCAGGATGGCACATCTTTAATATCATATGTCTTTGTCTCTCCGGTAATTGCATTACAAAGGACAACCTTTCCAACTGTCTCACCACCGAATAATCCGATGTTATATTTCTTTACCGGTGCAATCCAGTATGGAACTCCTGATTCATCGATTTCGAAACTCAGTTCTCCATAAATGTATGTCGGATTTGCGAAGCGTAAATGACGGTAAATGTTACGATTAAGATGCTCACTTGTCGTATATTTGATTCCTTCTTTCAACTTTACAAGCTCTGTTGTCTGTGTTGCCATATTGATACGAATATAAGCCGGAATTCCTTCCTTGCGGTTTGTAAACCATTTAATAAGACTCGCATACTTCAAAGGCGTAACTCTGACCGGGTTATTTTTATAATTAATCTGGCTATATATGTTATCTGCTTCAAACTGAGATACCATATCTACCATACTTCCCATCTTACGATCTCCCAAAAGCTCTGCTGTATCTTTATCCAACAGCGGGATACGATCATAGGAAAGCTCTTTGACATCCTTTGTGAAATCCCCTTGCTCTACTTTCATAAGCTTCTGGTATTTTCTTGCATTAATGACCGGTGAAGATAAAACGGATCCTGCCAGATAAACAATACCAAGTACGACAAGAGCCCCGATCATGGAACGCAATACTTTATTCGTTCCAAACTCCACTCGTGACACACGCTTTTTCACTACATAATAAATGATCAGCGCAAAAAACAATGTCATTACAAAAAACCAAGTCTGTGCCGAATGGATATTGATCGCCGGAATGGATACGTAATAATATACGGCTGCTACTACAAGTAAAATCAGTGCGATCAAAAATTTACTTTTTTTCTTCATATGGTCTCCTTCTTAGAATTTCTTTCTCCAGGATATTGATGTAAAGAGCATCAGGAACGGGAAAATTTCCAAACGTCCGATCAGCATATCGATACAGAATACCACTTTTGAAAATGGTGAAAATGATGCAAAGTTTCCTGCCGGACCTGTCGCTCCAAGACCCGGACCAATATTGTTGAGTGTTCCCATAACGGAACCGAAATTCGTGGCAAAATCAAAATTATCTACTGAGACAAGAAGTACCGACAATCCTGCAATTCCTGCATATGCCATCAGATATACAAAGACGTTCTGTACGATTTCCGGACTCATCTTCTTACCGTTAATACGAATCAGATTCACTGACTTTGGATGCACCATCTGTTTCAGTTCTTTTTTAATACTCTTAAGTACCATTAGAAAACGGGACACTTTAATACCACCACCAGTTGACGAAGCGCAGGCTCCGATGATCATAAGGATGACCAAAACCGTCTGTGACATCGTCGGCCACTTCATATAATCTGCAGTCGCGAAACCAGTCGTCGTAATGATCGCACCAACCTGGAACGCTGCGTAACGAAAAGCTGTCAGTGGATTTCCATAAATGGAAGTAATATTCCATGTAATAATCGCGATCGCTGATGCGATAATCACCAGATAAGTACGAAGCTCTTCGTTTTTCCATACCGGTTCAAACTGTCCTAAAAGCATCAGATAATAGAGGTTAAAGTTCACACCGAATAAGATCATAAACACAGTGATCACGCCATCAATATATGGACTGTTGAGTTGCCCGATACTGCTGGCATAATTTGAAAATCCTCCGGTTCCCGCCGTACTGAAGGAATGGATAATACTGTCAAACGGACTCATTCCTCCTAAAAGCAGGAGCACGATCTCTACTGCTGTCAACGCGAAATACATACCATATAAAATACGTGCTGTTGCCATCGCCTTCGGTACAAGTTTGTCTTTTTCCGGTCCCGGCACTTCTGCTCGCATAAGGTACATGGAGTTCTTTTTATCCATGGATGTAAGCACAAGTACAAACACGAGCACTCCCATACCACCAATCCAATGAGTAAAACATCTCCAGAAATGCATACAGTGCGACAATGACTCAATGTCATTCAAAATAGTGGATCCGGTTGTCGTAAATCCGGATATCGTCTCAAATACTGCATCAAGATAATTCGGAATATATCCACCAAGTGTGAATGGAATCGCTCCAAATAAAGACCACAAAATCCATGCACTTGCGACAATGATCATACCTTCCTTTGCATAAATCTTTGTCTTCTTCGGCTTTCTGATTCCAAACACAACGTAAATCATTGCCAGTGCTGCCGCTGGGATCAAGAAATATCCTCCACTTTCCTCTTGATATACAAGTCCGACAAATGCAGGAAGGAGCAGAAGTACACCTTCCACCCCCATCATCTTACCCAGGATATATAAAATCATTCTTCTATTCATTTTCCTGTCGACTCCTATATAAATAATTCGCTCAAATTACGGATCACATGATGCATAGTGATAACAATTATGCTGTCTCCTACTTCCATCGTTGTATCTCCATTTGGAATAATAACCTTACGCTGTCTGCCGATACATGCGATCAGTGTATTCTTTTTCATTTTCAAGTCTTTTAATGGAATCGAAGTATATTCACATTCTTTACGAATAATAAATTCCTGCGCCTCTACTTTTCCATTTACAAGGCGATACATCGTCTCTACGTTAGCATTGCTGTAAGAATTCTTACGCGCGCGGACATAACGCATGATCGCGTCTGCAGTTGCACTCTTAGCTGAGATGATGCTGTCAATACCGAGTCCTTCAACCATCTGCGCTCTAGAATCTTCATTTACTTTGGCAATGATCTTATTCACGCCCTGTGTCTTTGCAAATAATGACAAGATAATGTTTTCCTCATCCATGCCGGTAAGTGAAACCATTGCATCAGCTTCTGCAATTCCTTCTTCCTGCAACAGATCATGGTCTGTTGCATCACCATGGATAATCGTAGCCTTTGGAAGTAATTCACATAAATTTTCACATTTCTTTTCTTTAATCTCTATGATCTTCACCTGCATACCAGCCTGCAAAAGCTGATTTGCCAGATAAAAACAAAGATGTCCGCCACCACAGATCAATACGTTTTTCACACGTGCGCTTTTTCTTCCCAATGATTTAAAGAAGGACTTCAGATCCTGATGAGAAGCTGCGATATGCATCTTGTCTCCATTTTTAAGAACGAAATCTCCACCAGGAATGAAAACCTCTCCATCACGTTTTACCGCACAAACTAACACTTTAATCTGGAACTTTTTATAAAGTTCTGACAGCGCAATGTCTACAAGAAGGCTGTTATCACGTATTGGATATTCAACAAGCTCTACCTTTCCCTTCATGAAAGTCTCAACTTTACTCGTTTCCGGGAAAAGGAGCACACGTGCGATCTCATTCGCCGCTGTAAGCTCCGGGTTAACTGCCATGCTAAGATGCAGGTCTTCTTTCAGAATGTCCATCTGTCTATAATAAATTGGATTACGCACTCTAGCGATCGTATGCTTCGCTCCCAGTCTTTTTGCCAGGAGGCAGGTCAACATGTTCAGTTCATCTGTTGATGCGCATGCGATCACAAGATCTGCATGTGGCACGTCCGCCTGCTTCTGTATCTCTGCATCTGCTCCGTTACCGGATATGCAGAAAATATCGAGCTGGTTCAGCGCAGCCTTTAACTTTCCTTCATTTTGGTCAATCAGCACGATATCGTAATCTTCTTCCGATAACTGAACTGCAAGCTTATGGCCAACTTTTCCATCTCCTATGATTACAATCTTCATTTTACTTTCCTCACAATGTATCATGCAAAATATTTTTTCCTATTATGAATAGCAACCACGATTATAGCACTTTTAATATAAGAAAAAAAGCCCTTCACAGAGCTTTTTTCCTAAATTCTTTATCTATTTTTTGTCAATATTTTATTCTTCTGCTGCTCTCTTCGCAATTTCTGCTTCCTGAACGTCTGATGGAGCCTGCTCATAGCGGGCAAATTCATAAGAATAATTGCCTCGGCCACCTGTCATAGAGCGAAGTGTTGTGCAATATCCAAACAGTCCTGTCATAGGAACATCCGCTACGATTTCCTGATATCCATTGTTAAGTGGATTCATTCCAAGTACACGGCCACGTCTCTTGTTAAGATCTCCCATAACATCTCCTGTATAATCATCTGGAACGACCACTTTCACAGATGCGATTGGCTCTAAGAGAACCGGTCCGGCTTCCATAAATCCTTTCTTGAATGCCTGGATCGTTGCGGTCTTAAATGCCATCTCAGAAGAATCTACTGGATGATAAGACCCATCATATAATACCGCTTTCACACCAACAACCGGATATCCTGCAAGAGGACCTTTTAATACAGATTCCTGTAATCCCTTCTCTACTGCCGGGAAGTAATTCTTTGGAACTGCTCCTCCTACAACTTCTTCTTCGAATACATATGGAGTCTCTGTATCGCCAGATGGTTCGAATCTCATCTTAACGTGACCATACTGTCCATGTCCTCCAGACTGTTTCTTATATTTTGTATCAACGTCCGATTTCTTCTTGATCGTCTCACGGAAAGCAACCTTCGGTGTCTCCAGTGTGATCTCACATTTATATCTAGAAGCAAGTTTACTTGCTGTCACTTCCAGATGCTGATCTCCTATACCGTAGATCAATGTCTGACGGTTCTCACTGTCATTCACACTCTTCAATGTCACATCTTCTGCCATCATCTTCTGCAGAGCCTGCGAAACCTTATCTTCGTCTCCTTTACTCTTCACTACATATTTCATATATGTATATGGTTTCGAATATTCTGTCTTTCCAAACATCAAAGGAGTCGTCTTAACAGATAGAGTATCTCCTGTCTTTGTATTGGCAAGTTTGGCGATGGCACCGATATCACCTGCGAATAACTCGCTTACTTCTACCGACTTGTTTCCTGACATTGTATAAATCTTTCCAAGTTTAGCTTCTGCCTCAGAATCAGCATTATAAAGAGTATCGTCTCCCTTTAATACTCCTGAGCAAACCTTTACAAATGAATATTTTCCAATAAAAGGATCTACCATAGTTTTGAAGACATAAGCAGATTTTGCTTTTGCGAAATCATAATCTGCCTCATAAATCTCATTCGTCTTGCGGTTGATTCCCGCACACTTTCTGCTGTCCGGACTTGGGAAAAATCTTACGATATCGGAAAGCAGATTTGCAACACCTTGTGCCTGGATATTGGATCCCATTGCAACTGGCACGATATCGCCGTCCATAACTTCTGTACGCATTGCTGAACGAATCTCTTCAACTGAAAATTCTTCTCCGGCAAAATAGCGCTCCATAAACTCTTCACTTGTCTCTGCAACTGCTTCAAGAAGCTTCTCACGATAGATCTCCAGGTTTGGTTTACAATACTCTGGAATCTCACATTCTTCTCTCTTGCCTACATCTGTATAACGTCTTCCGGCATTCTTAATAACGTTGACATATCCAACCAGCTTTTCATTTTCTCTGATTGGCTGGAAATGTGGAGCGATCACTTTTCCATATCTGTCTGTAAGATCTTGTACAACCTGACGGAAGCTTGCGTCATCTACATCCATCTCTGTAACAAAAATCATACGTGGAAGATTATACTTATCGCATAATTCCCAGGCTTTCTCTGTTCCGACCTCAACGCCTGCTTTTCCGGAAACAACGATGACAGCTGCATCTGCTGCGCTTACTGCTTCTTCCACTTCTCCGACAAAGTCAAAGTATCCCGGTGTATCGAGTACATTGATCTTCGCCTTCTCCCATTCAATTGGTACCAGTGATGTACTGATTGAGAACTGTCTTTTCTGTTCCTCTTTGTCGAAATCACTGACCGTATTACCGTCTGCAACTTTCCCCATACGAGATGTTGCTCCTGAAACATAGGCCATGGCTTCCACAAGACTTGTTTTTCCGCTTCCTCCATGTCCTAATAGAACAACATTTCTAATCTCATCCGTTCTATATACTTTCATATTAAGTTGCCTCCTTACTATAGTAAATTATCATGGGTATATTGTACTAAATTTTCTGACTAATTACAACTCTTTTATACACTTTTTACAATTTTCTTTCTTCACTTCTTTGCTTTAACGTATCATAGCATTGACAAACAACAGTAAAGAAAATATAATGAATTTCAAAGTCTGTTTTATACTATTCAAAACAAACGTACATAAGGCTTTGCTGATGAAAGGAGCTACATATGGATAAGACTAAAATAGGTTTCATTGGCCTTGGACTGATCGGTGGATCAATTGCAAAAGCGATACGCCAATACTTTTCTGAATATGAGATTGTTGCATTTGATAAAAATATAGAAGCACTGGCACTTGCCGCAAAAGAATCTGTGATCGATATTGCAGTAACTTCCATTGATGACAATTTCTACAACTGTTCCTACATATTTTTGTGCACACCTGTTTCTTTTAATAATTATTATTTAAAACAGCTGACACGCTATCTTAACGATGACTGCATTCTCACAGATGTCGGAAGTGTAAAGGAAAGCATTCACAAAGAAGTAACAGATTTAAATATAGGAAGATATTTCATCGGAGGACATCCGATGGCGGGTTCTGAAAAAAGCGGTTACTGCAATTCCAGACCTGTATTGATTGAAAATGCCTACTATATTGTAACTCCTTCCGAGGAAGTTTCTCAGGAAAAGATAGCGCGCTATACGACTTTTCTTTCTTCTTTAAAGACGATTCCAGTTGTTCTTGACTATCATGAACACGATTACATAACCGGTACGATCAGTCACCTGCCACATATTATTGCAGCCAGCCTTGTAAATTTTGTAAAAGATACAGACACCAGGGACGATGGATGAAACATCTGGCTGCAGGCGGATTTAAAGATATTACAAGGATTGCATCCTCTTCACCTGCCATGTGGCAGAATATCTGCATACAGAACAAAGAAAATATAAGTAGGATCTTAGGTTACTATATTGAAATGCTCGTCCAGGCAAAAGAACTGATTGACGAAGAAGATGATAAAGCTATTTACAATCTTTTTGATTCTTCCCGCAATTACAGAAATTCCATCAATGATCTTTCTGCCGGACCGATCAAGAAAAATTTTGCTGTATACTGTGATATTATAGATGAAGCAGGAGGAATTGCCGCCATTGCAACTATTCTTGCATCCAACAATGTTAATATTAAAAACATTGGCATTGTACACAGCAGAGAATTCGAAGAAGGGGTTCTGCGTATAGAGTTTTATGACGCATCTTCTCAGGAGAAGGCAAGCGCACTCTTGCAGAAATTCAGGTATATTGTCTATGAACGTTAAAACGATTTATCCTGTGTCGGGTTTAAAAGGAGAAGTCACGATTCCCGGAGACAAATCTATCTCCCATCGTGCGATCATGTTCGGATCCATTTCTCTTGGCACAACCGAGATCACACATTTTTTAAATGGAGCGGATTGCCGTTCTACTATCGATTGTTTTCGAAAAATGGGAATACAGATAACAGAAGAAAAACAAAAAATCTTTGTCCACGGGAAAGGTCTTTATGGACTTGAAGCACCGAATGAGATATTACATGTCGGGAACAGTGGCACAACAACCCGATTGATATCCGGAATTCTCGCCGGCCAATCATTCAGCAGCATCCTCTCCGGAGATGATTCTTTAAATTCACGGCCGATGGGACGGATCATGACACCGCTCAATCAGATGGGTGCGCACATTACAAGTATGGAAGGAAACGGATGCGCTCCTCTTTCTATCACACCTGGACGGATCCATGGCATTTCATACACATCACCGGTAGCTTCTGCACAGGTAAAGTCTGCTATTCTTCTTGCAGGCCTTTACGGTGACAACAAAACCAGTGTCACAGAGCCTTCTCTATCGAGAAACCATACAGAACTCATGCTGAAAAGTTATGGAGCAGACATTTCTTCTACAATACATCCGGATGGAAGTGCAACAGCCAGCGTGAAACCTTGCAGCCAGCTTTATGCACAGCCTGTCTGTGTCCCAGGCGATATTTCTTCCGCTGCATACTTTATTGCTGCAGGACTTTGTGTTCCGGGAAGCGAACTACTTATTAAAAATGTAGGCATTAATCCAACGCGGGCCGGATTTCTAGAAGTGTGCCAGGCTATGGGCGCAGACATCACTTTATTGAACGAGTCATGTGAAGGTGGTGAAAAGAAGGCTGACATTCTTGTCCGCACAAGCTGCTTAAAAGGTATAACAATTGAAGGAGCACTGATCCCGACACTTATAGATGAAATCCCGATCATTGCCATCATGGCATCCCAGGCAGCAGGCACAACTATCATTAAAGATGCCGGCGAACTGAAAGTAAAAGAAACGAACCGCATCAACACGGTTACGGAAGGATTACGTGCCATGGGTACAGACATCACACCGACTGAAGACGGCATGATCATTCAAGGTTCCTGCCCACAAAGCAACGGCAGACCTTTGAAAGGCGCCTGCATTAACAGCTACCTTGATCATCGGATCGCTATGGCATTTACTGTTGCCGGTCTGATCTGTGAAGGCGAGACAAAAATATTAAACAGTCAATGTGTAGAGGTGTCTTATCCTTCCTTTTTCCAAACACTTGCGGCTTTGATTTAAATGACATAATAGATGAAACTACCGTTAATTATACTGAAAGAACCAGAGGTGAACAAAAACTTATGCACAAAGAATTTTTAATGGGAAATGCAGCAATTGCGCTCGGCGCAATTGCTGCCGGTGTGAACGTTGTTGCCGGTTATCCCGGAACTCCGTCCACCGAAGTTCTTGAAACAATTGCCAAGAAACGAACAAAAGACACTTATGTAGAATGGTCAGTAAATGAAAAAGCGGCATTAGAGCTTGCCGCCGGTGCTTCCTACAGCGGAGCCCGAACACTTGTCACAATGAAACAGGTTGGATTAAATGTCGCATCCGACCCTTTGATGAGCTTAGAATACGTCGGTATCAAAGGCGGCATGGTCATTCTTGTTGCAGACGATCCAGGACCGATTTCCTCTCAGACCGAGCAGGATACAAGACATTTCGCAGCGTTTTCAAAACTACCTTGTTTTGATCCTTCTTCTGCGCAGGAAGCTTATGAGATGATCCAGGAAGCCTTTGAATTATCCGAAAAATATCTTACTCCTGTGTTTTTACGTCCTACTACCCGTGTCTGTCACGGCTATGCTTCGCTCGCTGTAAAAGATCCTGAAGAATACACAGTTCATACACCAGACGGATTTATCAAAGATTCTAGTCGCTGGGTTATTTTTCCACGTCTATCATTTGCAAATCATAAAAAAATCGAAGCACGCAACAAAGAACTCTCAGATGTATTTTCTTCCTACGATAAGAATAGGATCTATCCTGCGACGGAAACTTTTTCTGCTGTCAAAAGAGGAATTGCCTCTTGTGGCATCAGCTTCACTTATGCAATGGAAACAATGGAAGAAACCGGTATGGTACGCCATTTCAAAGTCGCAACTCCACATCCATTTCCGGAAAAACTGGCGTTGCAGTTTTTAGAAGGACTCGACGAAGTGCTTTGTTTGGAAGAATTAGATCCTGTAATTGAGCGGGAACTTACCTATATTTGTGGAAAATATCATTTGCCGGTCAAAGTACGCGGAAAACTTACCGGTGACACCTCTAACGCAGGTGAAAATACCCGTGACAGTGTAGATACTTATATTCGCACATTTCTTGGACTTCCATTAAAAGTGAAGGAAGAAAACGATGATATTCCACCACTTCCGGTTCGTCCACCGGTCTTATGTGCAGGCTGCCCACACCGCGCATCTTTCTACGCAGTTAAGAAAGCCATGATGGGGCGCAAAACGATTTTCTGCGGTGATATCGGCTGTTACACGCTCGGTAATGCAATGCCTCTTGACATGGTCGACACCTGCCTTTGCATGGGCGCTGGATTGAACATTGCTCAGGGCGTAGAAAAGGTTGAACCAGACACAAGCTGCTTTGCTTTTGTCGGAGATTCTACTTTCTTTGCATCCGCCATTACCGGTGTTGTCAATGCAGTTTACAATCAGGCAAATATGACTTTGGTTGTATTAGATAACTCTACAACTGCCATGACCGGACATCAGCCACATCCTGGTACCGGACATACGGTCATGGGTGAGATCGTACAGAAGATCAACATCGAACAGGTACTGTGCGGCATCGGTGTCAAAAATATAAAAACAGTTAATCCGCTAGATCACGAATTAGCTGTCGCAACTGTCAAAGAACTGGCAGACAAGGCAGGCGTAAAGGCGATCATTTTCAAATCTCCATGCATTGCTGTGACAAAACCGGATGCTCCTCTCAGCATCGATACAGCTTCTTGCATCCATTGTAAAAAATGTATCCGCGAGCTTGGATGTCCGGCAATCGCAATCGACAATAGCAAGATTACAATTGATCCGTCTATGTGTACCGGCTGTGGACTCTGCAGTCAGATCTGTCCGGTTCATGCAATCAAAGGAGGTGCCAGAAATGCCTAAAAATATTGTACTTTGTGGTGTAGGTGGCCAGGGAACTGTCCTTGCATCAAAATTACTTGCAATGGCGGCTATGGAAGCAGATATTCCGGTTATGAGTGCCGAAACAATCGGTATGGCACAGCGTGGTGGAAGTGTATTCAGCCATGTGCGCATCGGAGAAGGAATCCACTCTCCTATGATCGCCAGAAACAGTGCCGACCTCATTATCGGCTTTGAGCCGGGTGAGACCGTTCGCATGCTCCCTTATTTGAAAGACGGTGGACAAGTTGTCACAAGCACACGTGCGATCAAACCTGTCACCGCTACGCTATCGGAAAGTGCCTATGAAAAAGAACCGATGATTGATTATTTAAAAAAGAATGTTGTGAATCTCACCTTAATCGATGCCGAAAAAGCATGTAGTGAGATTGGTTCGACCAAAGTACTGAACATGGTTCTTTTAGGATCTGCTCTTCGCACCGGCGCACTTGATTTCCAGACGGAGGATATTGAACGCGTCATGTGCCAGACACTGCCAGAGAAGTTCCATGACATAAATCTTAAAGCATTAAATTACACAAAATAATACACACTATAGAAAGGAGTCGATTCCAATGAACATTACAGAAACACAAATCGCACAAGTCAACAAGCAGATTCAGGCTCTTATAAAAGCAGAAAGCTTTTATGGTAAAAAACTAGAAGATGCCGGTGTAGAAAGTATCTCCACCGCTGATGATTTTGAAAATCTTCCTTTTTCCGAGAAAAATGATCTGAGAAATGCTTATCCTCTCGGATTGATGACTGCTCCAGAAGAAAAAATTGTCCGCATCCACTCTTCTTCCGGAACGACCGGGCTTCCGGTTATCATCCCATATACAGCCAAGGATGTAGATGACTGGTCTGTTATGTTTAAACGCTGCTACGAGATGGCAGGACTTAACGATATGGACCGCATTCAGATCACTGCCGGTTATGGACTTTGGACGGCCGGAATCGGCTTTCAAGCAGGTGCTGAGAAGTTAGGTTCCATGGTCGTTCCGATGGGTCCTGGTAATACTGACAAACAGCTGCAGATGATGATGGATTTAAAGACAACGGTTCTTTGCTCTACTTCTTCTTATGCGTTGCTTCTTGCAGAAGCCATTGAAGAACGTGCTATCAAAGATAAGATTCATTTAAGAAAAGGAATTATCGGTTCAGAAAGATGGGGTGAAAAGATGCGTAAGCGCATCTCTAAAGAGCTCGGAATCGAGCTGTATGATATTTATGGCCTGACAGAGATCTATGGTCCTGGAATCGGTATCAGCTGCTCACACGACTGTGGTATGCACTACTGGGATGATTATCTCTACATCGAGATTATTGATCCGGTAACAGGGAAAGTACTTCCGGACGGAGAACTTGGTGAGGTTGTCATTACAACGCTTGTCAAAGAAGGGGCTCCTCTTATCCGCTATCGCACCCATGACCTTTCCCGCATTATTCCGGGCGAATGTCCATGCGGAAGTAAATTCCCACGACTTGATACGATCATAGGTCGAACAGACGACATGATGAAGATCAAAGGTGTCAACGTATTCCCAAGCCAGATTGAAGAAATATTAAAGGAATTCCCGGAAGTATCCAGTGAATATCAGATTCGAATCTCTCACCTGGACGGAAAAGATACAATGCGACTTTATGTTGAAACAAATGGAACAATAGACTTCCTTGACTTGGCAAAACGAATCGCTTCTCGCGTAAAGAGTAAGATTGGATTCACTCCTCTCGTTAAAGTCGTAGAGCTCGGACTCCTTCCTAGAAGTGAAAAGAAATCAAAACGTGTCATTGATGAACGTTATGAATAAGGATAAAAATAGACAGCAAAAAAGAGCCTGTGAAAAAATCTCTGTAAAATAAACAACATTAAGGTCTTCTATGATAA
>JAUNTC010000043.1 GCA_030538915.1 Lachnospiraceae bacterium
CATACCCATAGAAAGTATACTCACATTAACATTATCAATGTTTTTCTTTGCAATGTCAACAGATAATTTTCGTAAATCAGCGAAAATTGTACGATTTTCTTCAGGATTTTCTACAAATGGAGCAATTGTCATAAGTCCTTTGACCTGAACATGCTTTAATTTTGCAATTTCATCAATAAAACTATCTAATTCTTCCGGCATAAGACCAAATTTACTCTCTTCTTTTGCAACATTGACCTCAATAAGAATATTTGCAACAAGATTGTGTTTTTCCGCTTCTTTATCAATTGTCTCTGCCAGTCTTATAGAATCAACAGAGTGGATAAGATCTACTTTATCGATAATATATTTTACTTTGTTGCGCTGCAGATGGCCGATCATATGCCAGTGGATATCCTTTGGCAATGCATCATATTTTTCAGTCAGTTCCTGTACTTTGTTTTCACCGAACACACGAACACCAAGATCATAAGCTTCCTGCAGTGTTTCGATCGGTTTTGTCTTGCTGACCGCAATGAGTGTGACATCCTCGCGATTTCTTGAGCTTCGCTCACATGCTTTTGTAATTTTTTCGTCTACATTTTTTAAATTATCCTTTAACATAAAATATGCCTCCTTTATTCAAAAACGATATCATTATCATTGATCGACTTGCCATCCAGTGCGATATGGTCATAATTGGACAGACCATAATCATTTCCGGCTTCTACAATATAATATTCGTCACTCTTACATAATATTTTGACCTGCTTAAATACAGCATAGCCTTTATTGATATTATAAACCCCTTTCAGAGATTTTGTACTTTTCAGTTCATATTTTTGTGTAGAATCTGGCTTGATAAGAACAGCACCATCTTTAAAATCTGCAGGATTCAAATATACAAGTCCAGATTTTGTGTCACGATAGTAAATTGTTTCTGCCTGAAATTCGGCGTTGTCCGCTCCGGTGTCTACCAATACGCCGGTACGATTGCTATTGCCACCTTGTGTCAGATAATCTTCCGGAACGGCATAGAAATCTTTTTTAACAACAGAAGATTTTGGAATCTTCAATCCGGATTCATCTTCAAGGATCAGTTCCAGATCAAGAAAACGTTCATCTGCGTAGCGGATCATTCCATTGCGGAAAGTAAGATATGCAAAATACGTTCCATCCTTTTCCTTGATCGTAAGACCTGCCGTAGCTGTTTCGTTGTCTTTGGAAAAACGGACCTTTACGACAGTCTGGTTCTTTAATGTTTTGGCCATATCTTCATCCAAAGGCAAAATTACAGACCAGGAATCTCCGGTGACCAGTCGGTAAACAGGGGCATTTGCCTTCACATACTGATTATTCGTAAGCAGTTTCTTTTCATAAGATTTTCCGGAAATTATATCTTCCGTCACATCATTTGCGGAGGTGGATTCAAATCCGTCATAAGAATAAAATACGACACCATCAACGGTTCCTTTGTATACGTTCACAGTTCCTGTATTGGCGTTCAATAATTCGGATAACTGAGACTGTCTGTTCTGGCTTGATTTGCTTTCTAAAATTGTCTTTACAGAATCTTTTACCGAATAAATGTCGCGGAAAGAATCTTCTTTAAAATTCTCACTGAAGCTCTGGATCTTGACAAGCATTGCAGATTCTTCCTCACTGCTCAGCTCATCTGATTTCGATACCTTCGATTGAAAAGATAGTTTTTTATCTGATGATGTATAGACACTTGTCCGGGCACCGACTTTACTGCCTTCCGGTGCGAAATAATTGATATATCCATTTTTGTCAGAGTGAATGAGCTTCTCTTCGCGTACTACAAATCCAGTATATGCAGTATCCTTTACGATAGATCCTTCGCGTACTTCATAAGCGGAAACATGTTTACTTGTAAGATACATCAATACGGAGACGATGAGATAAAAAAATACAGCTCCAAAAATAATAATACCAACATTTATTTGTCTCTTTTTGCGGTACACCGCAATGTTTGTCATTCGATTATCAGCCAAATTGTAGCCTCCTATAATTTTTCTAAAGCAGAGCCGTTCAAATATCCAAAGTATTGTCCCTGAAAATGTCCACCCTTCCTCATTTCCAGTTCCAATTCATCTTTTAATTTCCACCAGCTTGTCTGCCAGTTGCAAAAAACAGCGTCTTCTTCCGGGACACGGCTAAAGAGTCGCTCAATGGCGATCGATGGATCGAGGTGTTCTAAAAATGTGATGACTCTGCGGAAATATTCTTCTTTCGAACATAACGCTATTGTACCATTTTCATATTGTTCGCACAACCTTGTGTTTTTTACAATGTAAAGAGAATGCACTTTGACACAGTCATTCGAAAGTGCACTTAAAATTTTTGCAGTTTCAACCGCGTCGGCAATCGTATCGTCCGGCAGATTTAAGATTACATGTGTGCAAAGTTCAAACCCATATTTTTTAATACGAATGGCAGCGTCAATATATTCTGCCAGTGTATGTCCGCGGTCAATTTTTGAAAGTGTATGATAATTAACGGTTTGAAGACCCAATTCCAGGGTGATTCCAACGTGGTACTTTTTAGAAACACCATTCAAAAAAGCGAGATACTCTTCTCTTACACAATCCGGTCTTGTTGAAATGGCAATCTCTACAATATCCGGATAATTACATGCCTCTAAAATATACGCTTTAAAGTCTTCTACAGGAAGAAAAGTGTTTGTATAATTCTGAAAATATGCAATGAATTTATTTGCTTTATATTTGCGTGCGATACGCTCTTTATTAAGGGTGAGCTGATCGGCAACTGACAATGCTGCATCCTGAGCTTCAAATCCTGTACCACATTCTGCGCAGAAGCTGCAACCACGTTTCCCGTCTAAGCGGTTTGGACAGGTGATCGGCAGATTAATTGGCAGCTTATATACTTTCTCACCATATTTATTTTTTAAATACACGGAATAAGGATAATATAACGGTTGTTCTTTTTCCATATTTTAACTGTCCTTTTTGTCTACTTGCAATGTAAAAAGGAGCAAGCATTTCTGGCTGCCCCTTTTCGTATACATATTACTCTGTAATTAGAGAATTTTCAAATTATTCGTTTGGTATCTGATCAATAATGGCTGACATATCCTTGTACAACAACTCTTTTGAAGTTGCGCCCATTACAATTGAAATGTATGGCTTATTGTCGAATCCTTTATCAAGCAGCACCAGGCAGTTTCCGGCTTTGTTTGTTGTACCGGTTTTACCACCGAGTACAGTTGCTCCGGTCGGTTTTTTTGCCTCTCCAGTAGCATAAAAGTTTGTCGGTTCCCATGTTACTTTTCTTGTAGTGCCAGAAGCACTCTTGATGTCGGCTGTGTAAGATTTTTTGCTTATAATATCCGTAAATTCTTTGTGTTTGATACACTCGTTGAAAATGAGATAGATATCATAAGCAGTTGTATAATGGTTCTCATCATGCAATCCGCTTGGATTGGCAAAATGTGTATTCGTAGCCATTAACTCTTCTGCCTTTTTATTCATCATATCTGCAAATCCTTCTATACTTCCGCCGATATAATAAGCAATCGCTTCCGCATTGTCATTACCGGAATACAGAAGTAATCCATTCAACAATGCTTCTAATGTAAGCTTATCTCCCTTGTGGATACCACAGGTCTGCTCATCGGCTGCAAAGTCTGAAGAATCGACTTCTACGGTTACTTCTTCAGAAAGATCCGCATTCTCCATCGCTACCAGCGCAGTCATAATCTTTGTGATACTTGCCGGATAAACCTTCTGCGTTGCATTGTGAGCATATCTTGTCTTTGCATCTTTTACATTAAACAGTGCAGCTGCGGTATAAGTTGATATATCCGGTGCACCTGTCATTTCTTCGTCGCCTTGAACAAGGCAGAGATTCTCTGCAAATAATTCGCCTTTGTACACTGCTTTGTTATATTCCTTCTTCTCGTATGTATAGACGAGATGTTTATCTCCTAAACCACCGGAAAAGACCATATAACCTGCAACAATGCATAGCGCAATTAATATAAGAGTCATTATACACAAGGTACGTTGTCTTTTTTTCTTTCTGGCAGAACAGGATCTTTTCTTTTTATTTTTATCGATACATTTCACGCCAGTCAAGATCTCCTCTGTCTATTGATAAAATAATAAGTTCAGCCGTTGCAAGATTGGTAGCCAAAGGGATATTATAAGTATCACACATACGGATAACGTCATTGAGATCCGGGTCATTTGGCTTTGGTGCATTAGGCTCTCTTAAAAAGATAAGAGCATCAATATCATTCTGTGCGATCTGAGCTCCCAGCTGCTGCTGTCCGCCCAAAGAACCTGCCAGATATTTATGAATACTGAGATTTGTTACCTCTTCAATTAAACGTCCGGTTGTACCGGTCGCAAATAAATAATGTCTGCCCAATATACCTCTGTATGCAATACAGAAATTCTGCATTAATGTTTTTTTTGAATCGTGCGCGATCAGACCAATGTTCATTGCATCATCTCCTTATTTGTATTTTTTCGGTTGTAATCCTACATTCAATACGATTCCAATACCAATATATAAACTGACTAAGGAAGTCATTCCGTAACTTACAAATGGTAACGGAACTCCGGTATTTGGAATCAGTCCTGTAGCAACACTGATATTAATAAAGCTTTGGACTCCTATGAGTCCTCCTACCCCGCAGGCTATGATCCTTCCTGCGAGGTCCCTGGCTCGAATTCCTACTAAAATACATTGTAGCACAATTAATAATAATAAAGCAATAACAACACAGCTTCCAATGAAACCTAATTCTTCACCGACAATGGCAAAAATGAAGTCTGTCTGTGGTTCCAAAATAAAGTTACCATTTTTAACTGATGTTGTTGTATTGTTGTTTAATCCTTTTCCGGAGAGCTGTCCGGAGCCAATCGCCATAATCGAGTTATTTGTCTGGAATGCACCATCACTGGCATATTTTTCCGGTTCCAGGAAAGAAAGTACTCGTTTCTGCTGATACGGTTTCAAAAATGGCTGATTTGGCTGTACAACAATACCTAAAAATATGACCGCAGTTGGTATAAGGATCAGTAAAACCGTACCGATAAAGCGGTAACTGAGCCCTGCAATATAGATCAGGAAACAAATCACTACGGCGGTACAGATCGTAGTAGAGAGGTTTGGCTCTACTACGATAAGTCCAAGTGGTATTCCGGCTAAAACAGCGAATTTTAAAAGTGTAGCACGCTCATTGATATCCCGCTCATGTTCCATCAAAAATCTTGCAAAGAATAAGATCAATAAAATTTTAGCAAGCTCAGATGGCTGGAAAGTTGTAAATCCAAGGTCGATCCAACGGGTAGCACCACCGACTTCTTTACCGGCTACAAGAACAAGACCGAGGATAAAAACAGCAAATCCATATATGAGCCAGTAAAAGTCAAGCAGCCATACATAGTCGATAAAAGTTGTGATCATCATTAAAACAAGTCCAATTACAACTCCGAGTACCTGACGACTTTGATATACATGCTTCGCACTGCCTACAACGAGTACACCGATGACAGACAGGCAAAATACTAACGTAACTAATGTAAAATTGTAATCTCTTAACCGATAAGGTTTCGTAAATTTTGGTAATTTCACTCTTCTTCTCCTGAAAAATAATTAAATATAAGTTGTAGGTGAATGGTCTATTTCCGGAAAATACCGGAAAACTTTGAAAACAAATGTCTGCCTGTTCCAAGGTCAAGAAATGGTACTTCTTCGCCCTCTATCCTTTTGCAGATATTCCGGCATGCTTTCGCAGTCGGACAGTCAACTTCCAGTACAAGAGATTTCTTGTTCTCACTGACAAGAACATGTTCATCTTCCGGAAGTACACCTAGAAGAGGTATAGGAAGAAGTTCTGTTACATCTTCTATAGACATCATGTCTCCACGTTTTATAAGATCCATACGGACGCGATTAAGGATAAGATCACAGTTTCGTAATCCGTTTTTCTCAATCAATCCACGCACCCGGTCTGCTGCTCGTACAGAGGCTACCGTTGGCGTTGCAATGATAAACGCACGGTCTGCGGCAGCAACTGCATTTTGAAATCCCTGTTCGATTCCAGGCGGGCAATCCAGTATAATATAGTCAAATTGTTCTTTTAATTCAACAGCCAGTTTTTTCAGCTGTTCTGCTGTGATTGCAGATTTATCTTTCATCTGGGCTGCCGGAAGGAGGTAAAACGCATCATATTGCTCATGCTTAAGTAATGCCTGATTGAAAGGGCAAGATCCTTTTATGACATCAACAAGATTGTACACAATCAGGTTTTCCTGTCCCGTCAGGATGTCTAGATTCCGCAGACCGAGGTCTGTGTCGATGAGCACCGTTTTTTTTCCATTCGAGGCAAGGCCTGCACCAATATTAGCGGCGAGAGTCGTTTTCCCGACTCCGCCTTTTCCGGAAGTGATCGCTATAACTTCACCCATGAATCCGTTCCTCTTTTCTTTAGTCTCCACCAGATCCACTTCCAATGGAAGCTGCCTCTCCGGTAATGAGTTTCTTTTTATCGGCTTTACCGTAATAATATTTCATCATATCTCTTCCAACCTCAGCGGCACGTGAAGAACTGTATCCATTTGCAATACGGATTGCAAATGCTACTTCCGGAGAATCACTTGGAGCAAATCCAATAAATAATCCATGGTCTGGATGTGTTTTTCCCTGCTGTGCAGTACCGGTTTTTCCGGAAAGTGCTACTCCAGATTGGTTCAGACTGGAGAATACGTCATTGTGCTCTGAAAGAACAACATTTCGCATTCCTTTATGTACCGCATCCCATGTTGTAGACGGGACATCTGAGATCGTATTTTTCACTTTTGCTTTGTAGCTCTTAACTGTCTTACCTTTGACATTCTTTACTTTGTCAAGAACTGTAAGATTATAGACCGTTCCTTTATTTGCCACTGCTGTGACATATCTTGCGAGCTGGCTTGTTGTATAGTTGTTTGTACCCTGTCCGATGGCAGATGGTACAGAAGAATCATCAGAAATCTGTGGATTTGCCTCAGGGATCTCAATACCCGAAGTACTTCCAAGACCAAATTTTTCTGCATATTTCTTCAGCACTTTGAGACCTCTGTCGCTGGAATAGTAAGAAGTGGTTGCCTTACCTTCAGCGTTATCAGATTGAAGCTGATTCTTTCCTGTCTGTGAAAGACTTAAGCGGTATCCGACTTCATAGAAGAAGCTGTTACAAGAATGCTGGATTGCCTGTGATACATTCAGACTTCCGTGTGCGCTTGGATAAGCCCAGCATTTCGGATTTGGTGTAACTTTCTTATAAATACCGGAGCAATTGATCAAAGAAGACGTCGTAATAACACCTTCTGATAATCCGGCAATTGCAGATAAAGGTTTATAAGTAGAACCAGGAGCAGTTTTTTCCTGTGTTGCGCTGTTGTAAAGTGGTCTGGAACTGTCATTTAACAGCTTGCTGTAATAATCAGAATCCATTGTGTTCGCAAGCTTGTTATTGTCATATCCCGGATAAGAAACACATGCCAGTACATCTCCATTAGTTGGATCTGTCATAATGAGAGACCCGGTTGACGGCTCTAATCCTAATTCACCTGGTGTAATATCCAGTTTTTTGATTTTTGAACGGATGAACTCATAAGAACTGATTGTTCCGGCTTGAAGCTGTCCATATTGTGAATCGCTTTTCTTAAGTACATTCTGCTCATATAACATCAGACAGATCTGACGCCCGGTAACAGCCCCTGATTTGATCATATATTTGTAGATCAGTTTATCAAAAGAACTGTTGGATTTCAGTTCGTCCATAATGTAAGAAACCATAGCCTTATAGATTTCTGTGGAATCGGAGTACTTTCCATCGCTGGTTATATACTCTGTCAGCTTGGAAGTGTCCACCCAGTTTTTAGAAATTGCATGATTTAAATATTTATTAATATTGATCGTCTCATCATCATGCCAAGCCTTGTAAATCTTATCACTAGAATCAATCTTGCTTGAAACAAGTACCTTGTTCGTACTGATAAGAAGATCATTTACAAGGTAACTGAAATATGCCTGATATTCTTTTGATAAATCTTTGTAAGCTTTTGCATCTGTATTGTTCAGCATACTTTTTAGTTTACTTAAAACCGCTTTTTTATTTGACGAAAATGTTTTGTAAACTTGTTTTTCCGTTGCTTTTGCTTTGTCATCCGAAAAATGTGTCATATCAAGAATATCATTAGAAATAAAAGCATTATACACATCGCCGGCCGGGATGATAACATCGCTTCCGTCTGATACTTTTGTACGATCATAATTCAAAACATTCTGAAGCTTGGACAAAATAATTCCGGCAAGCTCCTGCTCTAATATGTTGTAAGCTGCAACCTGAAGATCCGCATCAATTGTAAGATATAGGTCATTTCCAGCTTTTGCTTTTTTCCCCTGTACAGTATCAAGCACTTTACCGACGTTGTTAACATACAGCTTTACAGTACCTTTCTGCCCTTTTAAAGTTGTATCCATCGTCTTCTCAATACCGGATTTTCCAACGGTATCCGTCTTATCATATTTTTCCTGATTCTTTTTACTCAGCGAATCATATTCCTCTGTCGAAATCTGTCCGGTATAGCCGATCAGGTTGGAAAAACATTTGTTGTTTGCATATTTACGGATTGATTTTTCATCAATATTCACACCCTGAAGCTTATACATATTTTCCATTACATCTGCAACCGTATTATCACTGACATCTTCAGCAATCGTAGTTGCAATGTATTTCTGATAACTGTTAAGAGAAATGGCATAACGGATGTTAATCAGTTTTAAAACGCTCTGCTTATCTAATTTCTTCTCATTGATTCCATAACCGTTTCTTTCATCCGTACAGAGGTAATGGATAATGTCAGCTGCAGACATATTCTTCTGATCGTTTTTGAGCTGATCGATCGTCTTTTTACCATATATATCGGCAACAAAACGTAACCGCTGTGTCTCGGATTCGGCTGCAAACGTATATTCTTTATCTTTATCAAGGACGATCCCGAAATTGTTGATCACGGTATCGCCGTTGGATTCAACCATCTTGATCACAGTTGATATAATTTTATTTAACGCTTTGTTTTTCTCTTTTAATGTGTCGTAGTCCCCATTGTCTTCAATCGTAACAGAATAAGCAAGCTCATTGTATGCAAGAAGCTTTCCGTTGCGATCGTATATATTACCACGGGTGCCTTCAACGTCTTTTGTTTTCTGAATCTGCAGTTTATAGTTGTCGAGATACTCCTGTCCTTTAACAATCTGTAAATAAAATACACGCTGTACTAAAATTGCAGACATTACGCAAAATACAATAACAGCTACAAATATTCTGGATTTAAATATCTCTGAAAGTCGCTCTCTTAATTCTTCAAATAAATTAGACAAATCTACTAGCACTCCTTTGTTCTTCTGATTCGAGTTTTCGATTAATGTGAAGGATTACCTGATATAAAATCAGAGTTACTAAAATTGTATATACGAGTTCCGGGATGATGATCGTTGACAAGTATTCGCCAAATGCAAAATTCCCCTGTAACATATACCAGAACACATATGTGCTGAATCCGTACAGCAACTCGCTTGCGGATATCAGAATAATTGGAAGCTTAATATCTTCATCATAAAATAATCGTTCCAGAGAACCGTTCACATATCCAATCACCATATAGATTAATGTATGGAATCCGATAAGATGTCCCCAGAAAACATCGACAAAAAGTCCGGATATTGCTCCCACAGCCATACCACTCTTACGTCCTCGCATGAATCCAAAAGAGGAAGTCACAATTATGAGAAGGTTCGGGCTCACAGCACCAAATTTTAATTTATTAAATACAGTACTTTGCAAAAGGAAACTGATTAATATGATGAAAAAAGTGATTCCTTTTCTTTTCATGATGTTACTCCTTCTTCTTTGAATGGCTGTTGATCATTTCCTGCTTTGTCTTTGTAATGACAAGCACTTCCTGAATATTGCTATAATCAACAGCAGGTGTAATATAACCGGAACGTGTCAGATTATTGGAATCTACATTCACTTCACTGACGTATCCGATAAACAGTCCCTGTAAATAGCGGTCGCTGACATGAGAAGTTACAACCTGCTCTCCCACTTCGATCTTATTGTCATTATTTGCAAGTTTCTCAAAGCGCAGACGTCCATCAGAGGCAAGCTTTAAATTGCCTTGAACGATACAAGTATCTGACGTAGACAACATCATAGCACTTACATTGCTTGCATCATCGATAAGAGCACGTACTCTTGCATAATGTGGACCTACTTCTGTAACAATACCAACAAGTCCGCTTCCTGCAAGTACATTGCAGTTTTCTTTAATGCCGTCTTTGGAACCTTTATCAATCGTAAAATCACTGAACCAGTTTGTTCCATTGTTTGCGATGACATGGGCACCGATCTTCTTATAATCTGAATAGTTTTCGTCCAGCTTATACAGTTCTTTTAATCGATCCAGTTCATACTGTTCCTGACGTAATCGCGTATTGTCTGTTGTCAGCTCATCGACTTTTTTCTGTAATTTTTTATTCTCTTTTGTCATGTCTTTCATTGTCTGAAAATTACTTGAAACATCACTCATCCATGTTCCTGCATAGCTGATTCCTTTTTCTACAGGAATGACCGTATAGTTTGCAATGAATGTGATCGGGCCGGCGTGACCGGTCAAAAATTCAATTCCCATTGAAAGAATACAAACAAAACAAAGGATCAGTAACCAGTATTTACTTGGAAGTGATGATTGGTTTCTTATCTTCATATTATCTCATCCACCTATAATTTTGATCTAACATTGAATATGCAAGTTTTCTTAATTCTTTTGATTTAATAATCTGCTCTAAGCCGTTTACTACACAGATATCCGGCTGTTCAGCGGTTGTTGTACGAATGCCAGTCGCTTTCTCGATGTACGTTCCAAGTCCCGGCATTGCTGCCATACCACCGGTGAGATAGATTCCATTTTCGTAAATAGACTTACGAACCTCCGGCGGTGTACGGTCAAGAAGCGAATGGATCGCACGAACGCAGTCTAAGAGTGGATCACGGAGTGCAGCACGGACCAATGTATAAGAGATTGTCTTGCGCATCGGAAGACCGGTAATAAGGTCACGCCCTGCCACAGAAAGCGCTGCGTCTTTTTCACCGGTAAATACACCAAAACGTTTTCTTAAGATCTCCGCTGTATGATGCCCGATCAAAAAGTCATGGCTGTGTCGCACAAGATTAACGATTGCCTGATCATATGCAGTTCCCCCAAGCTTTAATAAACGGTTTAAAACCATACCACCTTCTGCGAGAACAGAAAGCTCTGTTGTCTCACCGCCAAAGTTTACAATGAGTACGCCCTTCGTTTCTTTGACATCAAGCCCAAGGCCGATGGCATCCGCAATGGAGCGTTCTACAATATTTACTTCTATCGCCTTTGCAGTTGAGTGTATTACAAGGTCAAAGAATGCCTTCTTTTCAACTTCTGTAACGTCTGTCGGTACAGCAATTACATACTCCGAACCTCTGGCAAACTGTCGCCCCTTTTTCAATAAATTCTGAAGTAAAAACTGCATATCATTAAAATGTGAAATGACACCTTCCTTCATCGGAAATACAACGTTGATATTATCCGGTGCCTTCTCATACATACCATATGCATCATCGCCTACAGCAAATATCTCCGTGCCATCTTTGATTGCAATTACGTCTTTTTCTTTCCAGATCGCATCTTTTTTCTGATCATATACTTTGATCTCATAAGATCCAAGATCCAGCCCGTAAGTATTTCTTGCCATCTGATTCTATCCTTTCTCAAGCATTTTCTAATAATCTTTCTTCACGAAAGCTATAATAAGTATTATTTCCAATAACAATATGATCAAGAAGATCAATTCCTACCAACGCACCTGCCTGCACAACCCTGCGCGTGATCATCCGATCATCTTCACTTGGAGTCGGATCTCCACTCGGATGATTATGCAAAAGAATGATCGACACAGCTTCCTGTTTTAATGCCTCGACAAGAAGTTCGCGTGGAGTAATCAATGATGCATTGACCGTACCACGGGAAATATTAGTCTCGCTAATAAGCTCAGCTTTTGTATTGAGCATCAGGAGTTTAACGATCTCCTGGCCTTCATGCCGCAAGTCCTCCATATAATAATCAGCAATTGATGCAGGGGATGAAAATTTCAGATGCTTTTTTGCAGAAGCCTTCGCCAGCCGTTTTGCCAATTCTGACAGACATAAGATCTGTATTGCCTTCACTCTCCCGATTCCTTTCATTTTCAAAAGTCCGGGCAGAGAAAAATGATGGATTGCCAGAATTCCTTCCTCTCCGGAATCATAAAGAATCCTTCTTGAAAGTTCTAACGCATTCTCACCTTTCGTCCCTGTTCGCAAAAGTACGGCCAAAAGTTCAATATCTGACAAACTTTCCGGTCCGCTTTGCATACATTTCTCATAAGGTCTTTCCACACTTGGTAATTCTTTTATTGTATTCGATTGATTCATCTCATTCTTTAGATTCGTACGATGCCTCTTGTAGAAATAATTATAAGAAGCGATAAATGAAAATAGCTACAATTACGCCAATGATACTTGAAATGGTTATCTTGATCGTAAGTCCAAATGTAACTACAAGCAGACCTAGATTCAATACTACTGGGTCATCTAAGCCGAAAGTCTGTCCATATGCAAGCCACTTAAGCGAAGATACTCCTTCCCCCAGCATGCCGATAAAACCACCAAGAACAATTCCTGCAAGTAATAGCAGAAATAAAGCCCAGGCGTTTTTGCCACCTTTTCCCTTCATAATTTGTACTCCTCCTTGCGTTAATCTCTTCGAAAAACTCAATACATTTTATCATATTTCAGAAAAAGTGTATAGGGCTAGAGCATTAAAAATTTCTTAAAATATTTTAATGAATTTACGGGCTTTGCAAGGTTTTTTGTCACTAATGTGTCACTAACCGTTCAAAACTCTTTTGAATACTTATGCGCACTGCATATAAGGAAAAAAGAGGACTGATTTAATCCTCTTTCGCCTTTTCGAGTATGTTTCATCTGGCAATTCCATACTACAATTTGGACATTCCTTCATCTTACCACCTCTTTGCCATCATGAAAACAACTTCGTATACTCTGTCTGTGTATCTGCAATATGGTACACATAAACTGTTTTTTCTATCTGCCGATATATAGAAACATACCTTTCAGATATGAACATTCGATACCCTTGCTTATTCAGCCATTTATCCGGTGTCAGAGAACCAGAGTCTGGAAAGTTCTCTAATCGCTCAATACTGTCCAAAATCTGCTCTGTAACTTTCAGAGCGGATTCCACGCCAAATTGAAGTAGATAATAATCTTCAATCTTTTTCAAGTCTTCCCATGCCGTAGGAAGAATCTCTACTTTATATTGTTCCTGCACGTTCTCTCAATTCCTTCCTTGCTTCGGAGATACTTCTTGTCTTTGCTCCGCTTAACCGTTCCTCTTCTGCCTGCATAATTTTTGCACGAAGTTCTAATGCCTGCTCTCTTTTCTCAAAGGCATCGATACTCATAAATACTCCGTCACCCTCCCCATTTTTTGTTATATAAATCGGTTCACTTGTTTTTCTCGCAAGATTAGAAATAGAAGCATAATCGTTCCGAAGTGTTGCTGAAGCCTTAATAATCATTTTCTTCATCCTTTCCTATTACCTTATTAATATATCTTTCTATTGATATAATTATATCTTGTTTTTTGTATATTATCAATGTCTTTCATAAAAATCTTTTTTTCAATTCCCAACTTCCGCATTTATAATTATTTTGAAAAACAAAATAATTATGGGGTGCAAATATGACAAGGAAAAATACAAGAAAATATGCAATTTATACAAGAAAATCTAAGTTTACTGGAAAAGGTGAAAGTATCGATAATCAGATTACCAGATGCAAAGAATACTTGAAGTAAGCTGTAGCGCTTCAATACCTAATATATCCGGCACATGAATCTTATCACTCCATTTTGACTTCCCTTTCATAGTGCCTGTCACCTTCATATTCTTACAAAATAATCATTTTGAGCCATTTTACACCATACTCCATTGGTGTTTCACCACCAAATTTATATTCTATTTTTCTAGTATCTAATCCAAGCATATACTCTAATATTTTATCGTCTACAACTCCATATGTAATGCAGGCAGAATCCTTATATTCGTTTACAAGTTCTTTCCCTATCATGCATACGCATTCATGCAATGCTTTTTTTTCATGTCTTTTATTTCTTTTAAGGTTCGCTTTGCTTTTTAATCACTGAATTTTATGCCTTTAGGAGTGATAATTGCTTCTTGCAAACCGCCAATGGCGTTAACTTTGTCATCTGGGGGTTGGAAAATCAATCATAAATTCACTATGCTATGCAGCTTCGGTATATGATTGAGGATGCATTTTCTTATTTAAAACAGTATAATGAAGTTGTATCTAAAAATCGAAAAGATAATAACTTTTCATCGTCGGATAAATTTTATCCTGCTTTTAAAAATCGGACCGCTTGCATCCGTGTTCGACATAAGCCGATCTATCTAGCTTCTCAAAGGTAGTATCCTGACTTATCAAAAGTTGAACGTCTCAAAAGAAGATACTTGCAAGTACATTATGGAAGATTTTTCACTTTCTATAATAACGCATGAATTAAGTGCAAAAAGAGAAGCTGTTGAGCTTCTCTTTTTGCTTGTCACTTTTATCCATTTGTGTCAAGTATCGCTATTCTATCAAATCTGTTTCACAGACAACTTCAATCTGATCGATTCCATAATGTTCAAATAATTGGATTGCAGATTCCCCAATTCGTTCTCCAGAAACTGCAATCGGAATGGCAGATGGGCATCCCACTGCCGGCGATGCGCAGATTCGTCCTAACGCATTTTTTACAGAAATATTCTCGTACTCTGCCAAAACTGACTGACGGATACTCCTAACCTGTTCCGCCTTTGCAGGCATCAATGCCGGTTGTTTCTTTGCCGTTCCATTCATTGTAAGCAAAAGGTTACAAAGTGATTCTAATTCCTCATCCGTATTATCAGGTGTACACATCAGCACACAGTATTCTTCATCTGCATACTCACATTCCATCCGGTGGCTTCGCAATTGCTCTGCCAGCTGCTTTCCTGACTGTTCTCTGGTCGCACACAATGTGATTTTTAACGGATCAGACATTTCCAAAGTCCAGCCATGTTCCTGTAATCGTTTCTTTATTTCCGCAATCTTTTCAACTGTATGGTTCAGTTTTTTTCGATATCCATCGCTCAAATAAGCATTGCATAGATCCAGCGATTCTAAAATCAGATAAGAGGGACTGGTAGAGCCAAAAAGTGCCATTGCCTGTTTGCCCTTTCGTCCAAGTATCTCTGAAATATTTTTATGTATATGCAGATAGGCACCGCCTGTCAAAACCGGAAACGTCTTATGTGCCGAATCACAACACAAATCTGCACCAAGATCCAACGGATGTTCCGCTTTCTTTAGAAAATGTAAATACGCTCCATGTGCATTGTCTACCAACAGATAAACACCTTCACGGTGACAGACTTCCGCAATTGCGTGGATATCCATCTGTCCTCCCAGGTAGTCTGGGCTCGTAAGATAAACCGCCACTGGCTTTTTCACCGAAGTCTGTAGCATAGTTTCTATCCTCTTGGGACTTACAGCACAGCTGCATAACGACTTCATCTCTGCTTCCGGCCAGATCCATTCCACATCAAAATCCAGAAGAGCTGCCGCATATACAAAAGCTTTATGTACGTTTCTCGCTGCGAGGACTGTTGGTCTTCCATCTCCTGTATGCCGGCTCAATGCAAGATACAGCATCGCCCGGATGCACTGACTCGAGCCTTCCGTGGAGTAAAAGGTCTGCCCCGAACCGAACAACTCCGATGCATTCCTTTCGCTCTCGGCAATAATTCCTTCGGCCTCATATAATGCATCCGCGCCACATACTTCCGTAATGTCAGCCCACTCGCAGCCTAGATAATGTCTGCCTTTATGTCCTGGCATATGGAAGCGTACCATTTGATTTTGATTATATTTTTCCACGAAATCCACGATTGGCGTCTGCATTTAGCTTTCCTCTTCTTCCATTTCCTTCGCAACCTGCATCATAATTGCACATTCGATACGTTTACGGAACAATTCACAGCCTGGCTCATAAATGCCACGAATAGAACCACTTGCATGGTATGCATTGGCTGCGCATCCGCCAGAGCAGTATAACTTTGCCCAACAATCTGCACACTCTGGTCTTGCATATGCGTTACAACAGCGGAATTCTTCTCTCAGTTCTGTATTAGTCACACCATTCCAAATATCTCCCAGCTTATATGATTCCTCCCCTACAAACTGGTGACATGGATATAAATCACCCCATGGAGTAACTGCCATATATTCTGTTCCAGAACCACAACCGGAAATACGCTTGTAAATACACGGTCCTTCCTTTAAATCCAGCATATAGTGATAGAATGTGATTCCTCTTCCTTCTTTTTCGCGTTTCAGCATCTCTTTTGCAAGAATCTCATACTGTTCTTTTACGATTTCCAAATCTTCTGCAGTAAGCGAAGATGGATCATCTGGTGCACCTACAACCGGTTCCATACTAAGCTTTGTAAATCCAAGATCTGCCATATGGAATACATCTTTTGTAAAATCAGGATTGGCATGTGTGAAGGTACCACGCATATAGTAATTCTTGTCGCCACGTGCTTTTACAAGTTTCTGAAACTTTGGAACAATCTTATCATAGCTTCCGTTCCCTGCATAATCTACACGTGTTCTGTCATGAATTTCTTTTCTTCCATCCAGACTTAAAACAACATTGCTCATCTCACGATTTGCAAAGTCGATCACATCATCATCGATCAACACACCATTTGTTGTAAGTGTAAAGCGGAAATTCTTGTTGTAAATCTTCTCCTGCTCCCTTGCATAAGCAACCAGCTCTTTCACAACATCCCAGTTCATAAGAGGTTCTCCGCCAAAGAAATCCACTTCCAAATTCCGTCTGGTTCCAGAATTTTCAATCAGAAAATCCAATGCCCTCTTTCCAACCTCAAGACTCATAATTGCGCGATCCCCATGATATTTTCCCTGGCTGGCAAAACAATAGGAACAATTTAGATTGCATGTGTGAGCTACATGAAGGCAAAGTGCTTTTACTACGTTTCCGGAACGCTCCTTAAAAGTACCTGCCATATCTGCAAAAGTATCTTCCGTATACAGCTTTCCGTTTTGCTTCAAATATTCTACATCTTCCATACAAAGACGAAGCTCCTCTTCTGTAACGTCCTCTCTGTCTTTGTACTTTTCAAGTAATTCTTTTACTATCACATCCTGTGGCTTTTTATCGTAATCTGCGATCACATCGTATGCCACTTCATCTACTGAATGTACTGCTCCTGAACAGGTATCCAGTACAATATTGTATCCATTTAATTTATATTGATGTACCATTTTTCTCCCTCTATCGTATTAAGCAAATTATTTTTTCCCGCATCATTATAAAAGTGCCGTCCAATGGGCGACACTTTTATAAGCTTCTGTGATACTGATTATTTTTCTTCGTTTTCACATTTCTGGTTAGCCACACCACAGCTTGTTTTGCAAGCAGACTGGCAAGATGTCTGACATTCGCCACATCCACCATTTTTTGCACTTTCGCAAAGGCTTTTAGTTTCAAGAGTTTTAATTCTTTCCATCGTTCTATTCTCCTATCTATTTGATGTTTTCACGATAAAACTACAAGTACTATTCTAACATATTGCAAATGTATCTTCAAGATGCAATTTTATCTCATTTGCTCCAGCCCCATCATAAGAAAAATCAGCATTCCTGAGCCTATGGAAATCCAAAATCCTGCTTTTGCTCCGAAATCACTGCTCCGCTTTTTACACACAGCCAAGAAAAGCAATTCCAATAATAGTCCGAGAATCAGAGTATAATGTATTCCACTCATAGAATATACAGATTCTGTAGATACCGATGATTCAGTGCATACTGCACGGTCATCGAGTGCATGCTTTC
>JAUNTC010000044.1 GCA_030538915.1 Lachnospiraceae bacterium
GTAAAAAGCTGCGCCACAGCCTTGGCAGGCCATCGCGCAGCGATTTTGTTCACTTTCAGTTTACCATCTTCTTTATATGAAACAACTAGTGTATGGTATGGACGGCCATTGCTATTCAATACAGATATTGCATCACCAACCGCACCATATTTGTATATTGTTTTAAAATTCTCTGCAGAAGAAAAATATGATGCACTAAATTTCTTATATTTTTTCGAATTTGCCATCCAATAATGTCCAAATGCGTCTGCGCCTCTCCAGGTAGATGAAACTTTGGAAAGTTGGTTACTTGAACTTGTTCTGCAAAACCAATTATTAAAATTTGATGCATCGGTTCCCTTCATGGTTTTTCCTCCAGCGCGTAGTGCTTGTGACACGAAATTTGCACAATCTCCACCCATACTCTCAAAATTAGGGTACGAAGAATTATGACTATTTCAATACTTATTTGTATAGGCTGTCACCTTCGTTGGCGAATAAGCTGCTCTAGCTTCAACTACATAATTAACCTTTTCATTAGGTTCTTTCTCCTCCAACTCCACGTATGTATATGCATTAACATATGATTTCACTTTATCAGCATCAACATCTGTTTCCGTTATTATTAAATCATAATTCTCTCTTAAATAATCCAGACATACTTTCCAATCAGCATTTTTCAATTGTTTCCCTGTCTTCTTTGATACTAAATCTACAATATATTTTTCTTCTTCTTCCATTCTCTTTTTTGCAGAACATTCTTCTGTAGCAACATCTACGTTATCACCTTTAGCGTGTACAGCGCTAACACCTGACATATAAAACACGCTTATACAACACACTGCAATTATCGCAGAAAATACTTTTATAATCATTCTTTTCATTGTACATCTCCTCTCTTTTTAATGACCGCTAAATTTGCTCTAATGCATTAGATAATTATACTCTATCGCATTAGACTAAATATGTCAACCTAGAAAGATAAATAATTTATTAGTGCTTTTTCGAAAAACAAAAAATAGAACGCATAGTTATTCTATACGCTCTATTTCATCTTGCTACCTTTTTTCCATCATGAAAACAACTTTGTATATTCATATTCATGTCCCTGTATCCAAGAATCTTCATCTTCCTGATATCAGTCACCAACTTTACCCAGCGAATGTATCTCTGAAACTTAAAAGTGTGAAAAGCAGGCACAGTAATTACGCAGGAAATGTATCTCTGAAACTTATTTTCCTCTATACCGGTCACAAACTCCACACAACAACCAAAAACCTCCCTCACACTGGTCACCACACTACGCCTTACAAACAAAATTTTCCCCAATACCGGTCACACACTACGCCTTACAAACAAAAACCCCCACCCGCACCGGTGCCATTAAGCGCTGGTGCGAGGGGGCTCACTCTAAATCATGTGCTCAAGTCTCACATACATTCGACTTGTTCGCACTAATTCATAGACTTATTCGTAGATCTTTTCATCCACTGTCACTTTGTCCAGTTTCCAGATATCATCTACATACTCTTCGATTGTTCGGTCAGATGAGAATTTACCGCAAGATGCAGTGTTGATGAGTGCCATCTTCGCCCATCTGTCTTTATCTCTGTAAGCTGCCTCAACCTTCTCCTGTGCTTCTGCATAAGAGCGGAAATCTTTCAGGATGAAGTATACATCTGCCTGATTATTTCCCTGTGGCATGAGAAGTGAGTTGTAAAGATCACGGTACATCTCTGTATCGCCCTGTGCGTATGTTCCGTCTACGAGCTGGTCAACGACTCTCTTAAGCTCCGGATCACTGTTGTAGATCTGACGTGAATCATATCCGCCATGCTGCTCGAAGTTGATAACTTCGTCAGAGCTAAGGCCAAAGATAAATGCATTCTCTTTTCCAACTTCCTCTACGATCTCTACGTTTGCTCCGTCCATAGTTCCAAGTGTTGGAGCTCCATTTAACATGAACTTCATGTTACCTGTTCCGGAAGCTTCTTTAGAAGCTGTAGAAATCTGCTCGCTGACATCTGCTGCCGCGAAGATCCACTCTGCGTTAGATACGCGATAGTCTTCGATAAATACAACTTTCAGCTTTCCGTTGATGCTGCGGTCATTGTTTACAACATCTGCAACTGAGTTAATCAGTTTAATGATCTGTTTTGCACGGATGTAACCTGCAGATGCCTTTGCACCGAAGATAAATGTTCTTGGGTAGAAGCTCTTCTCCGGATGCTCCTTAATCTGGTTGTATAAATACATAACATGCAAAATATTCAGAAGCTGACGTTTGTACTCATGCAGACGTTTTACTTGTACGTCGAAAATAGATGTTGGATCTACTTCAATATCGTTGTGCTTTTTGATATATTTTGCAAGACGTACTTTATTCTCGTATTTGATAGACATGAATTCTTTCAGAGCTTCCTCGTCATCGATCCATTTCTTCAGTCCGGACATCTTAGAAAGATCTGTGATCCAGTCTTTTGTTCCAAGCTTATCTGTTACCCAGTCAGCAAGGAGCGGATTTCCATGCATAAGGAAACGTCTCTGTGTGATACCGTTTGTCTTGTTGTTAAACTTCTCCGGCATCATCTCATAGAAGTCTTTAAGCTCCTGTTTCTTAAGGATCTCTGTGTGAAGGCGTGCAACACCATTTACAGAATAACCTGCAACGATTGCAAGATGCGCCATCTTCACCTGGCCGTCTCTTAAGATCTGCATCTTGGCAACTTTTTCTTCGTTACCCGGATACATTTCGCGAACCTTTAATACGAAACGGCGGTCGATCTCCTGGATGATCTGGTAAACTCTAGGAAGCAGTCTTGAGAATAAGTCGATTGGCCATTTCTCCAGCGCTTCTGCCATGATCGTATGGTTTGTGTAAGCACATGTCTTTGTTGTGATCTCCCATGCGTCATTCCATTCCATGTTTTCTTCATCAAGAAGGATACGCATCAACTCAGCTACTGCTACTGTCGGGTGTGTATCATTCATCTGGATCGTCATCTTCTCCGGAAGCTTGTGAAGGTCTGTATGTTTATGTTTAAATTTAGCAATTGCAGCCTGTAAGCTTGCAGATACGAAGAAATATTGCTGTTTCAGACGCAGCTCTTTTCCTGCGTAGTGATTATCGTTCGGGTAAAGCACCTCAACGATATTCTTCGCAAGATTCTGCTGCTCTACCGCTTTGTGATAATCTCCGCGGTCAAATGAATCTAACTGGAAGTCAACAATCGGCTCTGCATCCCAGATACGAAGTGTATTTACGATGTGGTTGTTGTATCCAACGATTGGATAATCGTATGGAACAGCCAGTACAGACTCATAATTTTCCTGGACGAAATGTGTCTTTCCACTCTCGTCATACTCTACGCGGATATTTCCGCCGAAGCGAACTTCTTTCGCATATTCCGGACGTTTCAGCTCGAACGGGTTTCCGTCCTTGAGCCAGTTATCCGGAGTCTCTACCTGGTAGCCATTCTCAATTTTCTGCTTGAACATACCGTAACGGTAACGGATTCCGCATCCATATGCAGGATATCCTAATGTAGCAAGTGAATCTAAGAAGCAGGCTGCCAGTCTTCCAAGACCGCCGTTACCAAGAGCCGGATCCGGCTCCTGGTCTTCTACTTCATTAAGGTTGATTCCGAGCTCGTCGAGCGCTTCCTTTACCTCTTTGTAAGCGGTCATATTGATTAAGTTATTTCCAAGTGCACGTCCCATTAAAAACTCCATGGACATGTAGTAAACCATTTTCGGATCTTCTTCCTCATACTTATTCTGAGTTGCGATCCAATCATCGATGATTGCTTCTTTTACTGCATAGGAAACTGCCTGGTATAACTGCTGCGGTGTTGCTTCATCGATGGTTTTACGGAATAATGTCTTCACATTATTCTTCACTTCTTTTTTAAATGCCCCTTTTTCAAATCTTGGATTGATCATATTTGCATTGCATCCCTTTCCTTATCGCTGTTGGAAATTACTGTTTTTCTACACCAAGTGTAACTTCTTCTCCGTTGATCTTCCAATCCTTCACATAGCCTGCCGGTGTCTGCTTTGTAGCACTTACACCAAGAGTCTCTCCCGCAATCTCTTCTGCATGCTCAGCGAAAATCTTCTCTGCCTTCTCAGTACCCTCATATGTGATCGCAATGTGATCCATAACTTCAAAGCCAGCTTCCTTACGCATTGTCTGCACTTTACTGATGATCTCACGCACAAATCCTTCTGTAAGAAGTTCTTCTGTAAGATTTGTATCGAGAACAACTGTAATGCCATTATCGTTTTCAGAAATGTATCCCTCCATCTGTGCAGTGTCAATAAGAAGGTCTTCACGGAATAATGTAATTTCCTGTCCATTGATATCAAGTTTCAGTGAATCAGTTGCGTTCAGCTCATCCATTGCAGCATTTCCATCTAATGAACTGAGTGCCGCTTTGATTCCACCTAACAGTTTACCATATTTTGGACCAACCGTCTTTAGCTGAGGTTTGAAAGAATAAGATGTAAAATCACGAACCTCTTGTGTAAATTCCATAGTTTTTACGTTCAATTCATCCTCGATGATCTCCTGATAGAACTCCGGAAGTTCGAAATCAGCTTTCACATACATCTTTCCAATCGGCTGACGGTTCTTGATATTTGCAGTATTTCTGCAGGCACGTCCCATAACAACGATCTTTAAAAGTTTCTCCATGTTGTCTTCTAACTCTTTGTCGATGTGTGCTTCATTTACAGTCGGATAATCGCAAAGGTGGATACTTTCCGGTGCATTTTTATCCAGACTTCTTACAAGGTTCTGGTAAATGTCTTCTGTCATGAATGGGATCATCGGTGCAGCTACTTTACTTACTCCTACAAGTGCTGTGTAGAGAGTCATGTAAGCATTGATTTTATCCTGCTCCATTCCTTTTGCCCAGAAACGCTCACGGCTACGTCTTACGTACCAGTTACTCATATCATCTACAAATTCCTGGAGTGCTCTTGCAGACTCTGGGATTCTGTAATTTGCAAGGTGATTATCAACCTCTTTGATCAGTGAATTTAATTTGGACAATAACCATTTATCCATTACAGATAACTTGTCATATTCCAGTGCATATTTTGTTGCGTCAAATCCATCAATATTTGCATACAGTACGAAGAACGCATAAGTATTCCAAAGTGTACCCATGAATTTTCTCTGTCCTTCTACAACCGCTTTGCCGTGGAAACGGTTTGGCAGCCACGGTGCACTGTTTACGTAGAAATACCAGCGGATCGCATCAGCACCATATTTTTCCAGTGCATCAAACGGATCAACTGCATTTCCTTTTGACTTACTCATCTTCTGGCCATTCTCATCCTGCACATGTCCAAGAACAATAACGTTCTTATAAGGTGCTTTGTTAAAGATCAGTGTAGAGATCGCCAATAAGGAGTAGAACCATCCACGTGTCTGGTCTACTGCTTCGGAAATGAAATCAGCCGGGAAATGTTTCTCGAACAGTTCTTTATTTTCAAATGGGTAATGATACTGTGCAAATGGCATAGATCCACTATCGAACCAGCAGTCAATAACTTCCGGTACACGGTGCATTGGCTTGCCACATTTTGGACAGCGGATTGTTACGTTGTCGATGTATGGACGGTGTAACTCGATCTCATCCGGGCAGTCATCAGACATAGATTTCAGCTCTTCAATACTTCCGATCGAATGCTGGCATCCACACTCACATTCCCAGATGTTAAGCGGTGTTCCCCAGTAACGATTACGGCTGATACCCCAGTCCTGTACATTCTCTAACCAGTCACCGAAACGTCCTTTACCGATGCTCTCCGGGATCCAGTTAATTGTGTTGTTATTTGCGATCAGATCCTCTTTCACATCTGTCATCTTGATAAACCATGACTCACGAGCGTAGTAAATCAGTGGTGTATCACATCTCCAGCAGTGTGGATAGCTGTGTTCAAACTTCGGCGCGTCGAAGAGAAGTTTTCTCTCCTCTAAGTCTTTTAATACTTCCGGGTCTGCCTTCTTTACAAATAATCCTGCAAATGGAGTTGTCTCGCCCATCTCACCTTTTTCATCTACTAACTGTACGAATGGCATGTCATATTTGCGTCCGACTTTGGCATCGTCTTCACCAAATGCCGGTGCGATATGTACAACACCTGTACCATCTGTCAGAGTTACATATGTATCACATGTAATGAAAAATGCTTTTTTATTCTGTTTTGCTGCGCAGTCTGCCGCACATTGATAAAGAGGCTCATACTCTTTGTACTCTAAATCCTGTCCTTTGTATGTTTCCAGGATCTCATAATCTGCACCTTCTACTCCGGATTTCTCAGCCAGTCCGCCAAGAACTGTGTCAAGAAGTGCCTGTGCCATATAATAAACATATCCGTCCGCTGCTTTTACTTTCGCATAATCTTCTTCCGGATTTACGCAAAGACCGATGTTCGACGGCAATGTCCAAGGTGTAGTTGTCCATGCAAGGAAATATGCATCTTCTCCGACAACTTTGAAACGTACAATTGCAGAACGTTCTTTTACATCTTTATATCCCTGTGCTACTTCCTGTGCAGAAAGCGGAGTTCCACAACGAGGGCAATAAGGAACAATCTTGAATCCTTTGTACAGAAGACCTTTGTCCCAGATCTGCTTTAATGCCCACCACTCAGACTCGATGTAGTCGTTGTGATAAGTAACGTAAGGATCATCCATGTCAGCCCAGAAACCTACAGTATTAGAGAAATCTTCCCACATACCTTTGTATTTCCATACGCTTTCTTTACATTTCTTAATAAATGGCTCTACACCATATTCTTCGATCTGATCTTTTCCGTCCAGGCCAAGAAGTTTCTCAACTTCCAGCTCAACCGGCAGTCCGTGTGTGTCCCATCCGGCCTTTCTTGGAACTTCGTATCCCTTCATTGTACGGTAACGTGGGATCATATCTTTGATAACACGAGTAAGAACGTGACCGATATGCGGTTTTCCGTTCGCTGTCGGCGGTCCGTCGTAGAACATATACTGTGGACCATCCTTACGGTCTTCCATGCTCTTTTCAAAAATGTGATTCTCTTCCCAGAACTTCTCTGTAGCTTTTTCACGTTCTACAAAGTTCATGTCTGTCGAAACTTTCTTATACATGATTCTCCTCCTTTAATCGTGGACGGCGTATTATCAGTAAATTCCCGTCCTTGTCTCTTTGTTTTCCACATTTTCCACATATTTTATCCACAACGTGGGGGAAAATTGGGATGAATTATAACTTTTGCATGTATTAGGTATAAAAAAAGCTTCCATCCTGTATAGGACGAAAGCTGTGCCTGCGTTTGTAAACCACCTAAACATACTATCATATGCTCTTCCTGTAACGGGGAATACCGTCAGCATCTACTAAGCTTATCGCACCTGCCACTGACAGTCTGCGTAAAATATCTCGCTGTTGGATGTCTGCAACTCGGAAGTGATCTTCGGATATTGCTACTGGTACCGGACTTCCACCCTCTCCGGTTCGCTGAGACGCTTTGCTATATCTTACTCTCTTCGTCAACATTTTTATCTCTTCATATGCGTTTCCATTATACGAGTTATCGCTTTACTTCGTCAAGGTTTTATTTGCCATTTTCTCTGATTTCTTTTATAATTTCTCTAAGACCATGTGGGAAAAGAGCCCACAATCATTTTCACGGAGGATTTTATATGCACATCGGTATAAAAGCACAAAAGAGAGAAAAATCAGCCATGTCCGTTTCTCTGTACGGGAATCTAGTATTCGTTGTTATTGAGCTTATCATGGCGATCGTCACAGAGTCACAGGCGGTACTTCTTGATGCCGTATATGATGGCGTCGAGTTCTGTATGCTGCTGCCGTCTATTTTCCTGATCCCGTACCTTTACCGCCCATCCAGCGAGCAACATCCGTTCGGGTACACGCAGATGGAATCGCTCTTTGTCGTTGTAAAAGGAATCACTATGGTAGCTGTCACCATCGGGCTTATTTTCAACAATATCAACCTGATGCTTCACGGCGGACATATCGTTTCTTTTAATACGGTCGCTTACTTTGAGCTGTTCGCATGTTTCCTCGGAGTTTCCGTGACAATTTATCTGACGATCAAAAATAAAACGATGTTCTCCCCACTCATCAATATGGAAATGCAGGGCTGGAAGATCGACAGTTGTATTTCTCTTGGAATGGCCGTTGCCTTCCTGCTGCCGATAATCCTTAATTTTTCCTGGTTTAAACCGGTGATTCCTTATCTAGATCAGATTATTACGATCACGTTGTCACTCATTATGCTGCCAACGCCGATTCAGACGATTATCACCGCCTTCCGTGATCTCTTACTCTTCCCTCCGGAGGAAGAAACGATCGATGAGATTAAAAATCTTGTAGAACCGATCATCCGTACTTATGGATATAAGAAACTATATTATGACATCTTAAGAACCGGGCGCAAGCTTTGGATCAGCGTATACATTACATTCGACAAGGATTTTGTTTCTCTTGCAAAATTCAAATCGATCCAGTCCGAATGCATTGCCGCTCTAGCTGAAGAATATCCGGACTTTTATTTCGAACTCCTGCCGGACATCGCATTCAGCGGTGCCGAAAAGGAAGCACTTGTCCAGAAGATACTGGAAGAGCAGATGCCGGATGAAGACGATGAAAATAATGATGATACAGCGCAGGATGAGTAAAAGCCGGCGCTCCACTTTATCAACCGTGGAGTGCCAGTTTTTTTATGTTCATATCTATTTCTTTTTCTTCTTCGCTTTCTTTTGTTTCCGTCGGAAATGTCTCATCTTGATCAACCGTCCGATAAACAACAAGATCAATATTATAAGCAGTGCGCCAAGACCTGCGACGATCTTCTTTGTCGTGCCGTCACACTTCTTGAAGTTTTCTTTTAATGTATTTGCATTTATGTTTTTGAAATTCAAATTCTTCAAGGCTTTGATGCTCTTCATCACTTTTGCACTCTTACTATCGCTTCTCTTATCGCTGACACTTGATTCTACTTTCGCCTTATGGGCATCCAGATAAGACTGGCTCAGCTTCGCCTTTGCGTTTCCTACAAGGTGTCCGCGATATGTATAATTCAATGTCGTCTCCGAAGGTTTACTGCGGTCCACTTCCATCTTCATCTTAAGATCTGAGAATTTCACGCCCTTTGGCAGCATTACATAACCGCTGTTCTCATCTTCAATGATCTCACCGATATCTTTTGAAGTCTCATTTCCTGCAACCGGTGTACGCTTGAAGTTTTTATATGCGTAGTTAAATAAGTTTCTTGTGTCATGAAAAATATTTCTTCCATGTGTTCGCATTACGACGCATACTAGCTTTGTATCTCCTTTTTTCGCCATAGTGATAAGTGTTGCTAATGCGTCTGATGTATAACCCGTCTTACCGCCAACTGCATATTTATAATAGTCTGCACTTCCTGGCCAGAGCATTCTATGCTTCTGATAAAACTCATGCTTCTGCACCGTCTTTGATTTCGGAATCTTGTAATTTAATGTCTGAACAATCTTAAAAAACTCCGGATACTTGAATAACTCGCGCCCGATCAATGCCATATCTCTGGCGCATGTATAATGATTCGGATCGTGAAGACCATTTGTATTAGCAAAATGCGAATTGTTTCCACCAAGTTCCTTGCATTTCTCATTCATCTGGTCGATAAACCAGTTGTAATCATGGCCTGCATTTTTTCCAACATTTTCACCTACCGCATAAGCTGCCTCATTTGCCGAAGCAAGCAACGTCGCATACAGCGCCTGCTCCAATGTGATCTTATCTCCTTTGCGAAGACCGATCGTAGAATCACCCGGCTGAATAAAGGACACGCAGTCATTGGAAAAATAAACTTCATCCGAAAGCTTCCCATTTTCCAGCGCAAGCAGCGCCGTCAGTACCTTTGTAATACTCGCCGGATACTCATGCCGGTCAATATTCTTGGCATATAAAATAGCGCCCGTCCCTGCATCCATAACGATTCCGGATTCTCCGTAAGTGCGAGGTCCCTTCGGCCAGCCTTTGATCTTATTGGACTGGATCTTCATCTTATAAACGCGCTTTAACTCTCTCTCCTGAATTTCCTCCCAGGTAAGCTCTTTCTTCTCTTTTTTCTTATTCTTCTTACTGTTTACACCATTTGTCTTCTGCATACTCTGCGAACTGTTCGCCGCCAGCACCGGAGTCTCTACTCCCGAACAGAGCACCAGCACAAGCAACAGCGCCAGACCTCTTCTCCTTATTCCAATCAGTTTCTTTCTTATCTTATTATCTTTATTGCACATAACATTCCTCTCATATATCTTTCGCTCTACCCACAAAATGGCGAGCGCGTTTTCTCCATTATAGCATAGTTATCCCAAGAATGTGGATAAATGTGTGGAAAATCCGTGGATAGCATGTGGGTATCCACAGAAAACTTGTGGATAGATTGTGGAAAATTTTGCAAAAAACTACCCCCACAGCCGTTAGCTGCAGGGGCAGTTCAGTTCATTTCATCTTATTTCCTGTTCAACCAGAATTCCTAATCTATATCTTTTGCGTCTGCTTCTGCAGTTGTGTCTGCTTTCGCTTCAGCTTTTACTTCTTCCTGTGGCTCTGCATTCTGAGCGCCCATGGAATCATCTGCATACAGATCAGAAAGCTGATCTTCAAGTTCTTTTTGCTCGCTCTTTAAGTCGTGACGTCTCTTCACCCACACGATCACCAGTATAAGCAGAATGATCAGTGCCAGGAGGTCCCACCAGCAAAAGCCGAGCTTTGTGTGTCCAAGTATATACTTCATTTACTCTTCCTCCTTCTACTTTTCTGCTACCTCTTCGCGGATTTCCTGGATCTTCTGATCCAGGTCGTCCTCAAAGTCGTTTAATCGTTTTTTCTGATCCCTGTGATGTACCAGGATCATGATAACAAGTATAACTGTTACGATCAGTGCCGGTATATCCCAAGAATGAATTCCTAAGTTATGCACAAATTCAAAATAACTCATATGTTCTACCTCCTTCTCCTGCTACACTTTCTACAGTTCCTTCTGTTCTTTCGTCGTTGGAAGTCCTCTTCTGGCAAGTTCCGTATCTAACTCTTCTCTTACCTCGAATAACTCTTTCTGACGTTTCTTTAAGTTATGTGTAAATAATCCATACAGGATTGCAGCTAATAACATGATCAGGAAATGAAGCATACAACAATCATGATTTTCAAGTTTGTCCTTACCGAGTGGTACTTTTTCGTCCTCACCCTTGTCTTTTACGATCTCACGAACCTTAGCGTGTCTGTTATGAATTTTTTCTGAAATCTTTCTCGGTACATTTTTGATAGCTGTAGTAATAACTTCAATGATATCTCTTCTCGGTGGTGTCGGATCATTTGATGGGTTTGTATCACTTGGTCCGTTTGTATTTCTTGCTGTTACTATCAGCTTACCTTCCACCTTCTTGATGTTGTAGTTAGAAGCTTTTGTACCATTGTTCAGTTTGTAAGTAAATGCATTTGTGCTTGTTCCGACAGATGTACGTGTTCCGGTTACATCATATGTTGCACCTTCACCTCTTACAAATCCGTCACCGCTTACAGTAACTTTGTTACTTGTCAGTGCTCTTCCGTCGTATTGCTTGCTTGCATTTGCACTTGTCATTGTTACGTTACGTTTTTCAATTGTCAGTGTACCATCGATGATCACGAATGTTACCTTATCAAAGTTAGCATTAGTATTTTTGAAATCAGCTGCTTTCACATTCATGTTGTATGTTCCAGCGTCTGTTCCTGTAACTTCTGCTTTGCCGTTAAATGTAAAGTCTTTCTCTGTATACAGCTTATTGCTGATAGCTGTTACTTCGTAGCCTGTTACTTTGTGCTTGCGTCCATCATACTTATTTCTTCCTCTGTTTTCAGTAATTGTTACAACAACTTCGTTTTCATCAGCTGTTACTGTTAACTTACCGTATACAACTTCGATTGTGTAGTTATCTGCGTTAGTTCCGTCTTTCAACGCATATTCAAATACATTGTCGCTTGTACCTGCATCTAACTGGCTTCCGGTTACAGTAAATTCTGCACCTTCGCCCTCAGCGAATTCATCTCCGCCTACTGTCACTTCGTCGTTTGTTAACGCTTTTCCATCATATGCTTTGCTGTCGCTTGCAGATGTTAATATTACATTTCTCTTCGCAATGTTCAGCTCACCGTTTGTAACTACAAATTTAACATTTGCAAAGTTATTGCTGTTATTTGTGAAGTTGTCTGATGTCATATCCATTCTGTATGTTCCAGCGTCTGTTCCTGAAACTTCTGCTTCACCATTAAATGTGAAATCATCTTCTGTATACAGCTTGTTGTTGATGTCTACTTCGTAACCTTTTGCTGTATGTTCTTTACCATCGTATGTTGCATCTGCATCATTTCCGGTAATTGTTACAACTACTTCGTCTGTTACAGGAGTTACCTTTAAGGTTCCTTCTGCCGTCTCGATTACGTAGTTATCTGTCTTCGTACCTTCGTTCAGTTTGTATGTAAATGTGTTTTTGCTCTCACCTACATTTGTCTGAGTTCCGGTTACATCATATGTTGCACCTTCACCTTTGGCGAATCCTTCTCCGCCTACAGTTACTTTGTCATTTGTAAGTGCTTTTCCATCATATACTTTCTCGTCGTCTGCACTTGTTAATGTGACATTTCTCTTTTCGATGATCAGCTGGCCATCTTCTACTACGAATTTAACCTTGCTGAAGTTCTTGCTCGTATTTTCGAAATCAGTTGCTTTCACATCCATGTCATATGTTCCGGCATCTGTTCCGCTTACTTTCGCATTTCCGTCGAACTTAATATCAGCTTCCTTATAAAGATTATTGCTGATATTTGTTACTTTGTAACCTTCAACAGTTTTTTCTGCACCATCGTATTTCTCTTTTCCACTGTTTTCTTTTACATTTACTACTACTTCATCTGTTACAGGTGTTACCTTTAAGGTTCCTTCTGCTGTCTCGATTACGTAGTTAGAAGCTTTTGTACCTTCATTTAATTTGTAAGTAAATGTGTTTGCTTTTTCGCCTACGTTTGTGATTGTTCCGGTTACATCATATGTTGCACCTTCACCTTTGGCGAATCCTTCTCCACCTACTGTTACTGTATCATTAGTAAGTGCTTTTCCATTGTATACCTGAAAAGCATCTGCACTTGTTAATGTTACGTTACGTTTCTGAATTGCCAGTGTACCGTCAACGATTACAAATGTTACCTTATCGAAGTTTTCGTTTGTATTTGCGAAATCTTCTGGTTTTAATTCCATATCGTATGTTCCGGCATCTGTTGCTTCACCCTTAGCGTTTCCACTGAAAGTGAAGTCTTTTTCTTTGTAGAGCTTGTTGCTGATATTTGTTACTTTGTATCCTGTTACGCTCTTAGCTGTTCCGTCGTATTTTGCAACTCCACTATTTTCAGTGATTGTTACAACAACTTCTTTCTTATCAGCTGTGATTGATAACTTACCGAAAGCAACTTCAATGTTGTAGTTGTCTGCATTTGTGTTGTCATTCAGTTTATAAGTAAATGCATTATCAACTGAGCCCTTGTTTGTGATTGTTCCGGTTACATCATATGTTGCACCTTCACCTTTGGCGAATTTATCTCCGTCTACTGTTACTTCGTCATTTGTAAGTGCTTCGCCATCGTATACTTTGCTGTCTGTAGCACTTGTTAATTTAACATTACGTTTCTCGATCATGAGCTGACCGTCTTCTACTTCAAATAATACGTTAGAGAAGTTATCGCTGATGTTTTCGAAATCAGATGCTGCCAGACCCATTGCATAGGTGTTGGCATTTATCTCTTCTACTTTATCAGTTCCTTTGAAGTTGATATCAGATTCTTTGTATAAATCATTGTCGATTGTTACATCGTATCCTTCAACCTTCTTCTTCTCTCCGTCATACTTGAATGTTCCAGTGTGACCTTTGATCTTAACTGTTACTTTGTCAGTTACAGGTGTAACTTTTAATGTTCCTTCTGTCTTCTTAATATCGTAGTTGTCAGCTTTTGTGCCTTTATTTAACTTGTAAGTAAATGCATTTGCCTTTTCGCCTACGTTTGTGATTGTTCCGGTTACATCATATGTTGCACCTTCGTCTTTGGCGAATCCGTCACCGCTTACAGTTACTTCATCGTTCTTCAGCGCTGTTCCGTCATAAACTTTCTTGTCGTCTGCACTTGTCAATGTAACGTTACGTTTGTTAATTACAAGTTTGCCGTCTTCTACTACGAATTTAACCTTGCTGAAGTTCTTACTGATATTCTTGAAGTCTGCTGCCTTCACATTCATATCGTATGTTCCGGCATCTGTTCCCTTCATGCTTGCATCTCCGCTGAACTCGAAATCTTTTTCTGTGTACAGCTTGTTACTGATGCTTGTTACTTTGTATCCGTTTACAGATTTCTCTGTTCCGTCATATTTCTCTGTACCACTGTTTTCTTTGATCTTAACAACTACTTCTCTTTCAACCGGTGTTACTTCAAGAGTACCATTCTCAGTCTTAATATCGTAGTTAGCAGCTTTTGTACCTTCATTCAATGTGTAAGTAAATTCATTATCGCTCTTACCTACATTTGTCTGGCTTCCGGTTACATCATATGTTGCACCTTCACCGTCTGCAAATCCATCACCTGTTACGCTTACAGTTCCACTTACAAGTTTGTTTCCGTCATACTCTTTTGATGCAGAAGCACTCTTCAGTGTTACGTTACGTTTTGTGATCTCTAATTTACCGTCTGTTACAACAAATGTAACTTTGCTGAAGTTCTTATTGTTGTTCTTGAAGTCAGCTGCTTTCAGGTTCATTGCATATGTTCCGGCATCTGTTCCCTTCACTTCTTTGTTTCCGCTGAATGTAAAGTCACTTGCCTTGTACAGCTCGTTGCTGATGTTCTCAACTGTGTACCCTTCTACAGCCTTCTCAGTTCCATCATACTGTACTGTCTTAGCATTACCTTTGATTGTTACTGTTACTTCTTCTGCTGATGCAGTTACAACAAGTTTTCCAAAGGATTTTGTAATGTTGTAGTTTTCTTTCTTTGTGCCGTCTTTCAGTTTGTAAGTGAATTCGTTGTCGCTTTCACCTACTTCTGTCTGGCTTCCGGTTACAGTAAATTCTGCACCTTCTTTGTCTGCGAAACCATCTCCGCCTACTGTTACTTTGTCATTTGTAAGTGCTTTTCCGTTATATACTTTGCTGTCAGATGCACTTGTTAATGTTACATTTCTCTTCGCAATGATTAGCTTGTTGTCTTCTACTTCGAATGTAACATTTGTAAAGTTCTTGCTGATGTTTTCGAAATCAGAAGCGTTTACGTTCATGTCGTATTCGCCGGCATCTTTTCCGCTTACCTCAGCTTTTCCGTTGAATCGGAAATCACCTGCTGTGTAAAGTCCATTGCTGATGCTTGTTACTGTGTAGCCTTCAACGGTCTTCTTTGATCCGTCGTATGTCTCATTGCCACCGTTTTCTTTTACTTTGACAAGTACGTTTGTTGTTACTGGTGTAACTTCTAATGTTCCTTCTTTCTTCTCAATGTCGTAGTTTGAAGCTTTTGTACCTTCATTTAACTTGTAAGTAAATGCATTTGCTTCTTTTCCTACGTTTGTGATTGTTCCGGTTACATCATATGTTGCACCTTCATTGTCTGCGAATCCCTCTCCGCCTACTGTTACTGTGTCATTTGTAAGCGCTGTTCCGTCGTATACTTTCTCGTCGTCTGCACTTGTTAATGTTACTTTACGTTTTTCAATCGTAAGTTTTCCATCTTCTACTACGAACTCTACATCACTGAAGTTCTTGCTGATGTTCTTGAAGTCAGATGCTTTCACTTCCATGTTATAAGTTCCAGCGTCTGTTCCTTCTGCTTTCGCTTCTCCACTGAATGTAAAGTCGTTTGCTGTGTACAGTGGGTTGCTGATGCTCTTAACTTCGTAACCTGTCACTTTATGTGCAGCTCCATCGTATGTCACTTTGTCACTGTTTTCCTTAATTGTAACTGTTACTTTGTCAGTTACCGATGTTACTTCTAACTCACCATTCTTTGTTTCGATTGTGTAGTTATCAGCTTTTGTACCTTCATTCAATGTGTAAGTAAATTCATTATCGCTCTTACCTACATTTGTCTGACTTCCGGTTACTTTGTATGTTGCACCTTCATTGTCTGCGAATTTATCTCCGCCTACTGTTACTGTTCCATTTGTAAGTGCTGTTCCGTCGTATACTTTCTTGTCGTTTGCACTTGTTAATGTTACTTTACGTTTTTCAATCGTAAGTTTTCCATCTTCTACTACGAACTCTACATCACTGAAGTTCTTGCTGGTGTTCTTGAAGTCAGATGCGTTCACTTTCATTTCATAAGTTCCAGCATCTGTTCCTTTCGCTTCTGCTTTTCCGCTGAATGTAAAGTCGTTTGCTGTGTACAGTGTGTTGCTGATGCTCTTAACTTCGTAACCTGTTACTTCATGTGGAGCTCCATCGTATGTCACTGTACCGCTGTTTTCTTTAATTGTTACTGTTACTTTTTCTTTTACTGGTGTTACTTCTAACTCACCATTGTGTGTTTCAATTGTGTAGTTATCTTTGTCTGTTCCCTTGTTCAGAGCGTAAGTAAATTTGTTTGCACTCTTACCTACATTTGTCTGACTTCCGGTTACTTTGTATGTTGCACCTTCACCTTCAATAAAGCCATCGCCTGTCTCAGTTACAGTTTTGTTTTCAAGTGCTTTTCCATCATAAACTTTATTCTGAGATGCACTTGTCATAACAACCGTACGTTTCTCGATTGTTAATTTGCCGTCTACAATGTTGAATTTAACATCCTTGAAGTTTTCATTTGTGTTATGGAAATCTTTTGATGTCAACTTCATCTCGTAAATTCCAGCTTTTGTTCCCTTCACTTCATCGTTTCCGTCAAATGTGAAGTCTGTTTTTTCATAAAGTGGATTACTGATGTCTGTTACTTCGTAGCCTTTTACTGTATGCTCTTTACCGTCGTATTTAACAGTATCGCTCTTTTCTGTAATTGTAACTACTACCTGCTTTTCATCTTTCGTTACAGTCAGCTTTCCAGATACTGGTGTGATGTTGTAGTTAGCTTGCTTTGTACCGTTGTTCAGTGTGTAAGTAAATGTATTATCACTTGTTCCTACATTTGTCTGGCTTCCGGTTACGTTGTATGTAGCGCCTTCGCCTTCTGCAAATCCATCACCACTTACAGTTACTGTACTATCTGTTAACGGTTTACCGTCATATGCTTTTGACTTACTTGCACTTGTTAATGTTACATTACGCGGTGTAATTGTAAGTGTACCATCTTCGATTACAAATGAAACTTTACTGAAGTTCTTATTTGTGTTTGTGAAATCTTCAGGTTTCAGTTCCATGTTATAAGTTCCAGCATTTGTCCCCTTCACTTCTGCGTTTCCACTGAATGTAAAGTCGCCTTCCTTATAAAGCTTGTTACTGATGTCTGTTACTGTGTAGCCTGTAACATCCTTTGAAGTGCTATACTAACGTTGTAACAGTAGTGGCTAATAAGATATAATAAATCC
>JAUNTC010000045.1 GCA_030538915.1 Lachnospiraceae bacterium
GAAGTTGAACGATGATGAAGATTACGATGACGACTTTTATGATGACGATTACGAAGATGATTTTGAGGAAAAACCTAAGACAAGCTTCTTTAAAAGAAAATCAAAAGACAAAGATTTTGATGAGAGCGAAGAGGCAGGAGATGATTTAGACCTTCATGATAGTTCTTCAAAACCAGTGAATGCAGGCAACAAAGTTACTCCGATGCGCCAGCCGGCAAGAAGAAGCCATGTAAATATGGAAGTATGTGTGATCAAGCCTAATTCTGTGGAAGATGCCCGTGAAATCACAGAGACTCTTCTCAGCGGAAGAACAGTTATTCTGAATCTGGAAGGACTGGATCTTGAAGTTGCACAGCGTATTATTGACTTCACATCAGGAGCTGCATTTGCGATTAGTGGCAATCTTCAGAAGATTTCAAACTACATATTCCTCGTAACACCGACAGATGTTGACATTTCCGGTGATCTGCAGGATTTATTAAATACTTCTTTTGATGCTTCATCTATGAGATCAAGATTTTAAAGTCTCTACAAATATATAGATTATGAACAAAGAAGAACTTATGTTAAGAAAACGCCTGGTCGATCTTTCCAATCAGGCATATCAACGAGATATCGTTATGTTTTCAGATTTTCTGAATCTGAATGAATTGAACATACTTCATACGACACCAAAGGATCAGTTTTCGACAAGATATGAGACTTTTGGAGGATATGATACAGCAGAGCGTCAGATGGTTGCATTTCTACCTGATGCTCTTTGTTATGACTATTTTTATCCTATGAAAACGGTGATCATTGAACCATTGAATGCGAAATTTTCCGAGACGCTCTCGCATAGAGATTACTTAGGCTCACTTATGAATCTTGGGATTGAACGAAGTCGAATGGGAGATATTATAATCGATGGAATGAAGGCAATTGTATTTGTAAAGCCGGAAATTGCAGATTTTATTACTGAAAATCTGACCCGGATCCGTCATACAACTGTTAAGACAAGTATCCAGGAAGTAACTGAAATTTCTTACGAGGCAAAGTATGAACAGATCAAAGGCACGGTTGCATCCATTCGATTAGATACTGTCCTTTCTCTCGCTTACCCAATGTCTCGCAGCAAATTGACTGCTTATATTGAGGCTGGAAAAGTATTTGTAAATGGGAAACTGATCACAAGCAACGGCTACCATCTCAAGGAAGGTGATTTCATTTCCGTGCGCGGTCTCGGACGTATCATGTATGAAGAAACGCTGGCAATGACAAAGAAAAATCGCTGTATGGTAACTGTAAGAAAATTTATTTAATGAAAATGAGGAACAAAATGAACAACAATGAATCACGCTCTAGACATTATTTGTTTGCAATTTTCGGAATAATTGCAGGAGTTTTATTTGACCAATGGACAAAATACATGGCACTCGCCCATTTAAGAGGACAGGAGCCGTATGTACTTATAAAGAACGTATTTGAACTGGATTATCTGGAAAACAGAGGGGCCGCTTTCGGTATGTTGCAGAACAAGCAGATTCTATTTATCCTCTGCGTTGCGCTTATTAGCATTTTTGTAGTTGTATTTTACAAAAATGTTTCCTTGAGCCGCCATTTTCTACCTCTTCGTGTATGTGCCATTCTCATTATGGCCGGAGCGATTGGTAATGTGATTGACCGTATTTTCCGACACTATGTCGTAGATTTCTTTTATTTTTCGCTGATCAATTTTCCGGTATTTAATGTCGCAGATATTTATGTAACAGTTGCAGCGATTCTGTTGATTTTATTATTATTGTTTTATTATAAGGAGGAAGACCTTGAGCAGATCTTTCATAATCAAAAAAGAAAATAACAGTGTGCGGATCGATCGCTTTCTTGCAGATGCCTGCCCGGAGCTTTCCAGATCCCGCATTCAGAAATTAATAAAGGACAACTGTATTACCGTCAACGAGAAGCCTGTAAAATCCAATTACAGGCTTCTTACGGATGATAAGGTAAGTTTATCTATCCCCGATTTAAAAGAGCCTGATATACTACCTGAAGACATTCCTCTCGATATCTTATACGAAGACGAAGATGTGATCATTGTCAATAAGCCAAAAGGAATGGTCGTGCATCCGGCGCCGGGGCATTACAGTGGAACATTAGTAAATGCTCTGCTCTATCATTGCAAGGATCAACTTTCTGGTATCAACGGTGATTTAAGACCTGGCATCGTACACCGCATCGACATGGATACGACAGGCTCTTTGATCGTCTGTAAAAATGATCTGGCCCACCAGAGCCTCTCCGAGCAGTTAAAAGAGCACTCTATTCATCGTATTTATATTGCAATTGTACATGGCAATTTAAAAGAAGACGAGGGCACGATCAACGCACCGATCGGCCGTCATCCGATTGACCGCAAAAAAATGAGTGTCCACGCAAAAGTGAGCCGTCACGCAGTGACGCATTATAAAGTGCTGGAACGTTTCGGCGATTATACTTATATCCAATGCAAATTGGAGACTGGACGTACTCACCAGATCCGTGTACATATGGCAAGCATTGGACATCCTCTTGTTGGAGATGCTGTATATGGGCCGAAAAAATGTCCATTTCCACATCTGGTCGGGCAGACACTTCATGCAAAAACGCTAGGATTTATACATCCGAGAACAGGAGAATATATTGAAGTAAATGCACCAATTCCAAAGTATTTTTCCAATCTATTAAATACACTTCGAAATAAAATATGAACTAAATTTTAAGTTTTTAGATAATTATGTACATTTCAATGAAATTGTTGTATAATACAGTATATACAAAGAACAACTTAAGATTTTATGTTCTCTGTATGCTTTAGGTAAGAAAAAGGAGCGTGATTTATATGGCTAAGACAGACACAATCATTACAATTGGACGTCAGTTCGGAAGTGCCGGTCGTGAGATTGGATATAAAGTAGCAAAAGATCTTGGTATCAAATTATATGATAAGGAGATGCTTGCAAGAGCCGCAAAAGAAAGTGGTCTCTGTGAAGAGTTGTTCGAATCCCATGATGAGAAACCAACAAATAGTTTTCTTTATTCTCTCGTGATGGATACTTATTCTCTTGGATATTCTTCAGGAAGCTATGCAGATATGCCACTGAACCACAAAGTATTTTTAGCACAGTTTAATGCGATCAAGAAAATTGCTGCGGAAGGTCCATGTATTCTCGTCGGAAGATGTGCAGATTATGCACTGGAAGACAATGAAAATCTGTTAAGTATTTTCATAAATGCGAATTTGGATGCGAGAATCCGAAGAATTGCAAGAATTTATGATCTTTCCGATGCTAAGGCAAAAGAACTGATCATGAAAACTGATAAGAAGCGTTCCAGCTATTACAATTACTACAGTAATAAAAAATGGGGAGCTGCAGAAAGCTATGATATGTGTTTAGACAGTTCTGTATTAGGAATCGATGGAACGGCAGAAGCCATTGAAAAGCTGGTAGAATTAAAAGAACGCGACAATGACAAACGACTTTAATCTACAACTTCAAGAAATGATAAGAGAGAGCATTAGCTCTCTCTTAATTTTACTGCAGATGCAGCCTGACGTCTTCTGTTTTCATCAATCGCTGCATAATGCTTTTTCGTTGTATTCACATCTTTGTGCCCGAGCACATCTGCCACAAGGTAAATGTCACCGGTTTCCTTATAAAGAGCAGTACCGTACGTGCTGCGCAGCTTATGAGGCGTAATTCTTTTATTCGGAGTCACTTGTCTGGCATATTTCTTTACCATATTTTCGACCGCCTGCACACCCATGCGTGTTCGTCTTGTAGATAAAAATAACGCATTTTCATGGCCGGAGAGGGGAGTCATAGCATTTCTGTCCCCTTCCATATAAGTATGAAGTGCTTTGCATACTTCATCTCCAAAATAAACAACCATCTGATTTCCACCTTTTCTGGTTACCGTAATTCCATTGTTTTTAAAATCTACATCATTAAGATCCAGTCCCACACATTCCGAAACACGGATTCCGGTTCCTAAAAGAAGGGTTAAAATTGCAAGATCACGCTCCTTCGTTTTCTTATAATAAGTCAATGACTGACCGGTCAGATGTTCGCCTGCATGCTCTACGTAGTCAAGCAAAAGTGCAACTTCATCCGTATCAAGTCGAATGATCGCTTTTTCATGTAATTTGGGCATATCTACGAGCAACGTCGGGTTCTTCGTAATCATCTGATGCTTAAAATAATAATGATAAAAACTTCTTAACGCAGACATCTTCCTGGAAAGCCCTTTTTCGCCGTTTGTGATCCGTTCACCCTCGCGGTCATATACTTTTAAGTACTCCATATATTCCTCAATATCAACCGGCTCTAAGCGCTCCAGATCGGTTACTTTGAATTGATCGATACTGTAATTTTTATATACTGGATTATTTTCCATTAGAAAATGGAAGAACACTCGAATATCATAAGCATAATTCATTCTTGTCTTAGCCGATGATCTTGGCTCTATGGCACGGAAATAATCTTTTGCAAACGGTGGTAATGTCTGTAAGATTTCTCTTAAGCGCAATGTCTGATCTATTTTCATCTGTTCGTGATATGTTTTTGTCTGCATCTGATAAAACTCCTTACTGAAATAAGTCATAACTTGTAACAACATATAAAGATTATATCATATTATGTATTTTTTCGTCTATATCTTTTGGAAAAATCGGTATTTGTCGTATAGATCTATTTTTCTAACAATTAAGGAAGCCTGGTCAAAACATCTGCCAGGCTTCCTATCCCAACCAATATGAAAACTTAATTACTTCAGAACCTGTTTATATACTCTGTAGAAGTTCTTGTAAGCAATCTTCTCCAGATCCTCGTCGCTATAGCCTTTCTTCTGCAATGTCTCAATAAAGTTCCATGCATCTGCAGCTGATAACAATCCGGTTGTTCCAAGTGGGTTCTCATCCGGTGCACCATTCTTAGAAAGTGCATCTGCGCTTAAATAATCTTCAAAGTCAAATCCACAGCCAACATGATCGATACCTACCAGATTTGCAATGTAATCTACATGCTCTGCAAGTCCTTCTACCGTCTGTTTAGATTTATCTGGACTAATAAATGCATCAAGACGATTCATACCCATTACACCGCCTGTCTTAGCTAGAGCTTTAATCATCTCGTCGGATAAGTTGCGTCCATGATCAGACAATGCTCTTGCATTACTGTGAGATGCAATAACCGGATGTCCATCAGATAATTCGATAATATCCCAGAATCCCTTATCGTTCAAATGAGAAACATCCAATACAATACCAAGGTCGTTCATACGTTTAATTGCTTCCTTACCTTTGGCTGTCAAACCTCTGTTCTTATCACCTGGCCATCCGGATCCAAGATCATTCTCTTCGTTCCATGTGACCATAATATCACGTACACCGAATTCCTCGTAATAATAATTGATCTGGTCAATATCTTCGCCGATATAAGAAAGGCCTTCCAGTCCCATCAATACATTGATCTTACCTTCTGCTGTGCCTTTCTCAAAATCATCGTATTTTTTAACAATATTGAGAATGTCTTTCGAATCTTCCAATTCCTGTCGTACCGCTGCTTCAATCTGTTTGATACGTTTCTTAGGGTCCTCATCGTATGGTGGATCGATCCACATTACAAATGTGCCGCCAAAAACATTACCTTTTTTAAATTTGTCAAGATGATACTTTCTGAAAATATCGCGTTCACCTTTCAGACTATGTACGGTAACGTTCGACCAAATATCCCCGTGTGCATCAAAAAGCTGTTTTTTCATAGTTGCATTCCTCCTCTTGGTAAATTACGCCACTCTTATGGCATCATATCGGCATAACCGTTCTCTGTAACCTTATTGGTTCATTTGAATTTATTATACATCTTTTGATTTAAATATACAATAGATTGAATTTTATTCATTTGAAAAATAATAAAGTGTAAAAAAGAGCAAATTCAGATAACATATATGTGTTATCGAATCTGCCCTTTTGGTGAGTATAATATATATAAGATAGGATGATTCCTTATATATCGAAACTGATTTATCGAATCTCTGTATCATAATAGGACACAGTCAAATATTGTCCGGCATGAATTCGGTCTGAGCTGAGGTGATTGATCTCTTTGAGATCATCAATATAATCGTAAACAGAATCATAGTCATCATTCATATACTTCTTGGCTATGGTCCATAAGCTATCTCCGCTCTTTACTTCAACACTCTTATAATATCTGTACTCGACTGTATCTGCCGAAGAGCGCTCATGTGCGGATACAAGTCTGCTTCCACCAATAATGCTGCCGGTCATAATAACAGCTGCAAGTGCAAATGCAATGCAAATCTTTTTTAAAAAAACTTCTCTTCTTCGTTTTGATGATCTGTAATTTGTTCCCTTATACATAATTGATTCCCCCTCAGGCACAAGAATATATGTTCCGAACAGCTGTTCTATTGCTATTATACAAAACAAACGTTCGGATGTCAATAAAATAATCAAAAATAATCGAACATATTTTCTAAACATCTGTTTGCTTTTTTTACTATGCTATGCTAAAATAACTCTAGATAATTATTGATGTAGAATACGGAGGCACTATATATGACACAGGGTAAAATAAGCGCAAAGCAACAGGAGATTCTTGATTATATCAAATCGCAGATTTTGGAACGTGGTTTTCCACCATCAGTTCGTGATATATGTGAGGCAGTTCATTTGAAGTCTACCTCTTCTGTTCACTCTCACCTTGAGACACTTGAGAAGAATGGATATATTAGACGTGACCCAACGAAGCCACGTGCAATAGAGATTTTAGATGAAGCATTTAATTTCACAAGACGCGAGATGGTGAATGTCCCGATCGTAGGACGTGTTGCAGCCGGTGAACCGCTTCTTGCTGAACAGAATATTGAAGAATATTTTCCGATTCCTATGGAGTTTATGCCGAACAAACAGACATTCCTCCTCAAAGTGTGCGGAGAAAGTATGATCAACGCTGGAATCCTAGACGGTGATTTTGTCCTTGTTGAAGAGCGTAAGACGGCACACAATGGTGAGATGATCGTCGCACTGATCGATGATAGCGCTACTGTTAAGACTTTCTACAAAGAAGAAGGGGTCATTCGCCTGCAGCCGGAGAACGATTCCATGGATCCGATCATTGTACCGAATTGTACGATTCTTGGAAAAGTCATCGGTGTATTCCGTTTTATGAAATAACTTTTTATATCAAACAAAAAACCTGCATATGTCGTTTATGTAAAAACAACATACGCAGGTTTTTCTCATATCTTATATCAATTAGAATTCCACTTCTGTCCCGTCACTCCAGATACGTTCCAGATTGTAGAAGGAGCGATTCTCCTTATCGAACACATGCACAATGATATCGCCGTAATCTAACAATACCCATGCAGCATTTCTGCTTCCTTCTGTCTGTTTTGGATGATGACCGGCTTTTGTAAGCTTCTCTTCTACATTTTCTACAAGCGCTTTTACCTGACTGTCACTTGTACCATTTGCAATTATGAAATAATCTGCAACAACCGATATTTGTGAGATATTGATGACTTTGATTGCTTCGCCCTTCTTCTCATCAAGAGCATTATAAGCAATCTTTGCCATTGACAATGCCTGATCCATAGCTAGTTCTCCTTTCCAAGTTTCTCCTTGTAATACTGATAAGTCTTTTCTGTCATAGAATCTAATGGCAGATCTCGACTTTTCAGATATACAAGTGAATCTTCCAAGATCATGTAAAGACACTTATCTAAGTCTTTGAACGCCATCTGGCGCACCTTCGCAATATTCGGAAGCTCTCTGCGTCCCGGTTCAATATAATCGGCTATGTAAAGGATTTTATCAAGTCGGGTCATATGCGGAGTTCCTGTCGTATGACAGGTGATCGCATTCAGTATTTCCCTGTCCTCTACGTGATAATTTCTGGCCGCCAGAAACGCGCCTAATTTAGCATGTAAAAGACTTGGATTCTTCATCTCTACATCGGATACGCTCAAATGATATTTGTCACAAAGGCGGATTTTCGTCTCTGAAGGAATACACTTCGCGCAGTCGTGAAGAAGGCCTGCAAGCAACGCCTTTTCAACATCTTCTCCATGACACATTGCCAATGAGGAAGCCGTATACATAACGCCCAGCGTATGCTCGTAACGGTCTGTATCAAGCTCCATTTTCAGTCTCTTTCTTATTTTGTGAATTTTCTGGTTCATATAACCCTTCCTTTGCGATATATCTTTCCACTTTGACAGGAATAAGCCCATGAATAGACTCTCCTGCTTTGATTTTTTCACGTAATTCACTGGAAGAAATATCGATGAGAGGTGCTCTCAGCAATTCAATCTCTGCATCGTATTTCTTATTTAGATAAGCAATTCGATCGAGCATTGCCTGATCCGTATTCCAGTCGTCACGACAAGCTGCAAGCACATGACAGGTTTTCAATAACCGTTCCGGATGTACCCATTTTTCAATATTACGTAGGGAATCTGCCCCAATAATAAAATAAAATGTAACATCTGGATATACTTTGTTAAAATGTTCCATTGTTTCATAAGAACAAGAAACTTCCTGCCGATTCAGTTCATAGTCCTGCAGTGTAAAATACGGACAATCTTCAATTGCAAGCGTCACCATCTCAGCTCGCTTTGCTACATCCGACTCGATCGAAGTAAATGCTTTATGTGGCGGTCTTCCGTTCGGCATAAACCAGACGATATCAAGATCAAACTGCTTATATGCCATCTCTCCAAGCATCAGATGCCCATTGTGTATTGGATCAAAGGTTCCGCCCATGATTCCTATTTTCATATTGCCTCCACTCATTTTCAAATGGCTTTCTTATGGAAGCTCAATTTTTTTATTTTTATCTTTGCCTTCTTTGTAAAGGACGATTTTCTTACCAATCACCTGTACAACCTGAGAACGTGTACGTTCTGCCAGAAGTGCAGCAAGTTCCTTTGGATCATCTGCACAGTTTTTTAATACACTGATCTTGATCAGCTCACGTGCTTCCAAAGCTTCTGCAACTGCTTTTGTTAATTCTGGTGTCATGCTGTTTTTTCCAACCTGAAAGATCGGATCCATTGTCATGGCAAGTCCTTTTAAATAAGCTCTCTGTTTTGTTGTCATGCTTTTTCTCCTATTTGTAATAATCGAACTGTAAACCATACATTCTTACAGTATCACCTTCCTGGATGCCGGCTTCTTCTAATTCATTTAAAATACCAGTATCCTTAAGGAATTTCTGGAAGAATGCAAATCCCTTCTCGGAATCTAAGTTTGTATATCCAAGCATCTTCTCTATCTTCGGACCTTCTACAACATATACGTCGTCTTCTTTTTCAACCGTATAAGGAAGGTCGATATATAAAAGTTCTTCCTCCGGGAAATACTCCTGCTCAAAGACGATCGGCGTATCATCCAGCTTCGCAAGTTCACCGGAAACATAATATAACAACTCGGAAATACCTGCACCTGTCACTCCGGAAATCGGGAATACACGGATTCCTTCCGGCTCAAATTCTGCTTTTAATCTCTCAATCGGATCTTCATCTTCGCTGTATATAAGATCTGTCTTATTAGCAGCAATGACCTGTGGACGTGCTGCAATCTCCGGATTGTAAGCTTTAAGCTCCGCATTGATCTTATGGATATCTTCCACCGGATCACGGCCCTCGCTTCCGGCTGCATCTACAACGTGGATCATCATCTTTGTTCTTTCAATATGGCGAAGGAATTCATGACCAAGTCCGACTCCTTCCGAAGCACCTTCGATAAGACCTGGAATATCTGCAATTACAAATCCACTGGCACCTTCAAGATCTACAACTCCAAGATTAGGATTCAGTGTCGTAAAATGATAATTAGCGATCTTCGGCTGTGCATTTGTTACTCTGGAAAGTAAAGTAGATTTTCCTACATTAGGAAAACCGACAAGTCCTACGTCAGCGATCACTTTAAGCTCTAAGTTGACCCAAAGCTCCTGTGAAGGCTGTCCAGGCTGTGCATACTTTGGAATCTGCATCGTTGCTGTCGCAAAATGCTGATTTCCAAGACCACCTTTTCCACCTTTTAAAACGACCTGTCTGCGATTGTCACCGGACATATCTGCGATGACTTTCCCAGATTCTGCCTCTTTAATTACAGTACCTTCCGGTACTCTTAAAATAATATCTTCGGCATCTTTTCCGTGGCAGCGTCTTTTTCCGCCCTGTTCTCCGTCCTTTGCAGCGAATTTTCTGCGATGCCTGAAATCCTGAAGGGTATTCAAGCCTTCATCCACTTCAAAGATCACATCGCCACCGCGTCCGCCGTCTCCACCGTCCGGACCACCGTTCGGAACGTAGAGCTCTCGGCGGAAGCTGACATGACCATCTCCACCTTTTCCCGATCTGATAAATATCTTTGCTCTATCTGCAAACATAAATCTTCTCCTTATATATATAACATGTCTATTAGGCTACAAAAATATCCTCATATGCTGAAAAAGAGCGCTGCCTTATAACTGTTATCAGTTACATCGCAACACTCTCTTTGATTCCTGATTATTGAGCTACTGGGTAGATAGAAACCTGTTTCTTATCTCTTCCCTTTCTCTCAAATTTAACTACACCATCAACAAGTGCGAATAATGTATCATCACCGCCGCGTCCAACGTTAACACCTGGGTGAATCTTGGTTCCGCGCTGTCTGTAAAGGATGTTACCAGCTTTTACAAACTGTCCGTCGGCTCTCTTAGCACCAAGTCTCTTAGACTCAGAATCTCTACCGTTCTTTGTAGAACCAACACCTTTCTTATGAGCGAAAAACTGAAGGTTTAATTTCATCATGGTTGTTACACCTCCTCAAATGTTAGATCAATATATTGTGCATAGTCTTCATCATGTGACATCTGTGTCAACCCAAGAACCATCGTCTTGAGAAGCAGATTCGCTTCTTTTGGTACATTTCCTTCAAACAAGTAGGAAATATATCCTTCCTCCTGGTCAGCTTCCAACTGCGCTTTTGCATTCGTAAAAGCATCAATGGCATTGATCGTATTAATCGTCAGAACAGACGCCGCTGCACATACAATGTCCTGTCCTGCCAGTGCATATCCCGCATGCCCTTTCGTTCGAAAGCCAATATATTCTTCTTTTGAATTAACATAAACTGTTACATGAAACATGGATCTTCTCCAATATTAAGCATTGATTTTTTCAATCTTAACTGCTGTGTACTGCTGTCTGTGACCATTTTTCTTATGGTATCCAGTTTTTCTTTTGTACTTGTAAACGATTACTTTTTTAGCTTTTCCGTTTTCAACTACAGAAGCTTCAACTGTTGCACCCTCAACTGTCGGATTACCAATCTTTAATCCGTTGTCACTTACTGCAAGCACCTGGTCAAATGTAAAAGTCTCTCCAGCTTCTACACCAAGCTTTTCTACTTTAATGATATCGCCTTCGGCTACTTTGTACTGTTTACCACCTGTTGCTATAATTGCGTACATATGGCACCTCCTATTTATCATTACTCGCCAATTACGGTGTCTGTCACATCATTTTGACAGAGCTTCAACCTCATTGTGCGGCATACTATTGTATATTAGCACATGTTCTTCTATAAATCAAGTAGTTTACGTGCATTTTTATAAAAAATATTTTCCAGTTCTTCTTCGGCAAGCGGAAACTCTCCGAGTTTCCTGACGAACGCATCCTGCGCACGCCACGGAACATCTGTCCCAAACAGAATTTTGTCTGAGCCATGAGCGCGAACAATCCGAAGAAACTGCTCCGGATCAATGACATCTAAAACAACTGCGGTGTCAAAATAGACATCTTCTCCGACAAGGCATTCTTCCACTTCATCCCACATCTCATTGCCGCCCAGGTGCGCAAGAACAAGATTTTTCGGATGCACTTCATCGATCACTTCCCGCGCCATCTTCGGTGTACAGTGGACATTGTGTGGGCTTTTTGGATCTGCTCCTGCATGGGTAACAATAACAAGGCCCAATTCAGATGCAAATTCAATCAGCCTTTTATAGCGAATATCGTTAAAATACATATCCTGATAGTCCGGATGCAGCTTAATTCCTTTAAATCCCGATTCTTTTAGCCATCTGAGCTCTTCTTTATAATTGTCCGATGCCGGATGGATTCCTCCAAAAGAAAGGATCGAACCTTGCTGATAAGATGCACAGAAACGGTTCATGGAATCGAACTGTGATGGTTTTGTCATTGCCGGTAATGCAATATTTAAATCGACCCCACCTTTTTTGGAAGATTTTAAAAGTCCCTCTGCTGTACCATCTGTCTGTGGCGGCATCTTGCAAATCTCTGCAAGATAAGAGATCGTCTGCTCCGCAATCTTATCTGGAAACATATGTGTATGAAAATCAATGATCATTGCTTTCATACTCCTTAATTTTATCAAAACAGAACTTAATAATGTCACGTCTTGTGATGATTCCGATAAAATGCTCCTGGTCATCTACAACCGGAACAAAATTCTGTTCCATCGCGCGTCCGATGAGATCTTCCATCTTACAGTCTACATCGACACACTGATAATCGTTTTTTCTTTCTATTTTCATTACACTGATATTTTCCGCATCCTTAAGATTAAGAAATTTCAGTTTTTTCACAGCCCACAGAAGATCGCCTTCTGTGATACTGCCAACATAATTTCCTTCTTTGTTCAAAATCGGAACACAAGTATATCTATGGTGTTCCATAATTTCCAATGCCTGTCTGAGTGTATGATAATCGTAAATAAATGCAAGGTCACTCTTTGGCTTCAGGAAAAATAAAATATTCATTTTATGAATAGCCTCCTAAATTTGTGTATTAACAAAAATGTCGTAAATTGCTTTGATCGCGCCTTCAAAGTCATGATTGCTAACTCCGATAATAATATTCAGTTCGCTGGATCCCTGATCGATCATGCGCACATTGATATTGGCATGTGCAAGGGCAGAGAAAATACGTCCGGAAGTCCCACGTGTCGCTCTCATCCCGCGTCCTACAACAGCGATAAGCGCAAGATCGGATTCCAGTTCAAGAACATCCGGTGAAACAGCACGGTGAATGCCTGAAATCACATTTTGTTCTTTCTCTTCAAATTCTTCTCCGTGAACAAAAATTGTCATCGTATCAATGCCAGATGGCATATGTTCGATACAAACATGGTTTTCCTCAAAAACTTCCAGCACTTTGCGGCAGAACCCTACTTCTGCATTCATCATTGCCTTCTCAACTGTAATAGACGCAAAGTCTTTCTTTCCAGCAATTCCTGTAATTGTAAAACGTGGTTTCTGACAGGTTGCCTCTACGATCAATGTTCCTTTGTCCTCCGGCGCATTTGTATTACGGATGTTGATCGGAATTCCTTCCTTGCGTACCGGGAAGATTGCATCTTCGTGAAGTACAGTTGCACCCATATAAGAGAGTTCGCGAAGCTCACGGTAAGTGATCACATCAATCGGCTTCGGATTATCGATCACACGCGGATCTGTGATCAAAAATCCAGATACATCCGTCCAGTTTTCATACATTTCTGCATGAACAGCCTTTGCAACGATGGAACCAGTAATATCTGAACCTCCACGGGAAAATGTCTTCACACTTCCATCAGCTTTGGAACCATAAAATCCCGGAATAACAGCACGTTCAACTTTCGCAAGTCGCTCTGACAATACGCGGTCCGTTGTTTCTGCATCAAAGTTTCCATTATCATCAAAGAAAATAACTTCTGCAGCATCGATAAAGGTATAGCCTAAATATTCTGCCAGGATCTTTCCATTTAAATATTCTCCACGGGATGCAGCATAGTCTCTGCCGATCTTAGCAAGAAAATTCTGTCGGATCACAGAAAACTCCTTGTCCAGTGAGATAGAAAGACCGAGACCGTCAATAATAGACTGATAGCGAGCCTTGATCAGCATAAGGAGCTCTTCAAAACATTCCATCTGTTCGTCTTTCTCTTCATCATCATATGCAAGAATTGCATGTCCGTAACAGCTGTAGAGCATGTCTGTTACCTTTGTATCGTCAGGTGTTCTCTTTCCCGGTGCAGACGGAATAACATAACGTCTGCTTTTATCCTTTCGGATGATCGCACCGACTTTTTCAAACTGCGCAGCGCTTGCCAATGAACTTCCACCAAATTTAACAACTTTATTTTCCATAATTATCCTCCAGATTAGCTTTTTGCCTATTTAATAGTACCTTATTTTCTAATCCTCTGCAATGAAATACTTTTCTTCTTAATGATCTCGCACAACATCTGCAAACTGTGCGTTCGAAGCTTTTCTTAAATCCTCCGGTGTAAGCTTCAGCTGCATGCCTAATTTCCCCCCACTTACATGCATGAAGGACAATTCCTTCGCATCCTGCTGAATCACCGTCGGAAACTGCTTTTTCATTCCGATCGCCGTACAGCCGCCACGGACATATCCGGTCACTTTCGTAAGATCTTTTAAATGCAGCATCTCTAAAGATTTTTCCCCTACCGCTTTGGCTGCTTTCTTAAAATCAATCTCCGCTTCGATTGGAATGACAAAGACATAATGATCGCCGCTTTTCCCTGTTGTCACAAGGGTTTTATATACGAGAGCATGGTCGTATCCAAGCTTATCCGCTGTCTCTATCCCATCGGTGAAATCATCGCATTCGTATGTCTCGAATTCATAAGGAATTTTCATTCGCTCGAGCATACGCATGGCATTTGTCTTTACTTCTTTTTTACCCATACTAAGATCACTCCTTTTTTTATCCGACTACAATATCTTTACCTAATGCTTCCAAGGCGAGGAATCTCGCCTCATCGCATCCATTTTTATAGTTCGGATTCTGAGCATATACTTCTAGTCTGTGAATATGGAATGGCATCTCTTCCGGTGACTTCCCTGTGAAATTAATAAATGCTTCTGTCACAAGGTCCGGCTTCAGATTCTGTTCACTTCCGGTTGCAAGGAACAGGTAAATACCATCCTCTATAGCATGCATCTCATAAATCATCGGTTTGATGTCTACTTCTTTTTCACTTCTCTTTGTCTTCTTTAAAACAACAATTTTTTCTTCTTCCATAAAGCGTTTTACATTTGAATTCCAGTCATCCGGAAGCTCTCTTAAGTCAAAAGCATCCTGAAATGTTTTTGGAAAAGTCACTTTATAGTCAGCTGCGGCAACGATTGTCATACCACTTGCCTTTTTATCAGAAGAAATCTCCTTAAAACTTACCACTTCAATTCCTTCTACCATCACCGCATTCAGCTGTGCGATCGCCTGTTCAGAAGAAATCGGCTCTGTAAGTTCAATATCGAAATATTCTCCGTCACTTGTCACACCGACACCAAGAGGCTGTGCAAATGACATGATCATATGGGGACTGTATCCGGCTGTAAATGCAATTGGAATGTCCGCTCTTCGGATTGCTTTTTGGAAGAAACGCATCACATCCAGATGGCCAATAAAACGCATCACGCCATATTTTCGAAATTTAATTCTTGCTTTCAACACAGACACCACCTTTCCATTTTGCAACACCGCAGCCAGAACACTGCATACGGCAATTCGGCGTCACCTGCGCATTCATAGCATTCTCCCATTCTCGTTTTAAAAATGCTTTCGACACACCGGTATCGATGAAATCCCACGGGAAGATCTCATCAAGCGATCGCTCTCTGAGATTATAAAATGCGATATCCAGGCCTGTATTTTCAAATGCCTGCATCCACTTCTCGTTATCAAACTGATCGCTCCAGGAGTCATAAAGGCATCCTAAACGATAAGCCTCCTCAACAAGGGCACACACCTTTCGATCTCCTCTTGCAAGTACCCCTTCCAATACGGTAACTTCCGCATCGTGCCAGTGGTATTTCAAACTCTTTTTATTAAGCTGTTCATTGAATGCATGCTTTACAGTAGCTGCTCTTGCGATATATTCTTCATTTGTATACATTCTCGCCCATTGAAATGGAGTAAATGGTTTTGGAATAAAGAAAGAAGTACTCGTCGTGATCTGACATTTTCCATTTCTCTGATCTTTCGGGATCTCATAGTAGCGTCTTGCGATCTTGTCTGCAAGTTCCGGGATCGCACGCATATCTTCCTCCGTCTCTGTCGGAAGTCCAAGCATGAAATAAAGTTTTACTTTATTCCATCCGCCTTCAAATGCCTGCCCTGCACCATCTAAAATAATCTCTTCCGTTAATCCCTTATTGATAACATTACGCATTCTCTGGGATCCGGCTTCCGGTGCAAATGTCAGACTGCTCTTTCTAATATCCTGCACTTTACCCATTACATCCAGTGAAAATGCATCAATTCGAAGAGACGGAAGACTAATATTGATTCCTTTCGATTTAAATTCATCGATCAGAAATGTAACCAGTTCCTTCAGGTGGCTGTAATCACTGGAGCTTAATGAACTAAGGGAAATCTCTTCATGTCCGGTATTTGCAAGCATTCGACTCGCATATCCTTTCAACACTTCTACATCCTTCTCTCTTGTCGGGCGATAGATCATACCCGCCTGACAGAAGCGGCAGCCTCGAATACAGCCTCGCTGTATTTCCAATGCGACACGATCTTGTGTAGCCTTAATAAATGGCACTACCGGCTTCTCCGGATAAGGCGCCGAAGACATATCCAGTACGACCTGCTTTTTGATCCGTTCACTTGCATGTGCATTGTTCGGTGTAAACGAAGCGATGGTCCCGTCTTCTTTGTATGTGACATCGTAAAATGATGGTACATAGATTCCTTCTACTTCTGCAGCCATCTCGAGAAAGTCGTGTCTCGTTCCTCCATTTTTCTTATTCTCTTTATAGCGGTCTAAAAGTTCATCATAGACCGTTTCTCCTTCGCCCATGTAGATGAGATCAAAAAAATCTGCCAAAGGCTCCGGATTAGAAGTACACGGTCCGCCACCGATCACGATCGGATCCTCTTCGGTACGATCTTTTGTCTTGATTGGAATTCCGGACAAATCTAAGATTTGTAAAATATTCGTATAACACATCTCATACTGGATCGTGATCCCAAGAAAATCAAAATCCTTGATCGGATCCTGCGACTCCAATGCAAAAAGCGGAATCTTCTTTTCACGCATGATCTGATCTAGATCTGTCCATGGTGAGTAAACTCTCTCACACCAGACATCTTCCCGCCGGTTAAACATATCGTATAGGATCTGTATACCAAGATGCGACATACCGATCTCATATACATCTGGGAAGCACATGGCAAAACGGATATCTATCTTGTTCTTATCTTTGATGACCGAATTCACTTCGTTACCGATATAGCGCGCCGGTTTTTCTATTTTCATTAGAATATCATCAGTTAATGCTAATCTTCTCATATTTTCTCCTTTTAAAAATACATATCTTGTATTGTAACACGAAGTGAACGAATTGGTAAATAGGGATTTTAAATAAGCGGGAGTTTGACAGTTGAATAATGTAAAAAGTACTTACAGGCCTTATAAAACCTG
>JAUNTC010000129.1 GCA_030538915.1 Lachnospiraceae bacterium
TCCTAACTGGCTGTTAGGTGGTGTATTCCCTACAACTTATATATTAGGAGGAGATAACTTTTTATGGCAGGTAATGATACAAAGAATGAGAATAAGAAGAAAGCATTAGATGCGGCAATCGCAAAGCTTGAGAAGGATTTTGGTAAAGGTACGGTTATGAAGCTGGGAGATCCGGCAGCACAGGTTGTTGTTGAGACAATTCCGACGGGATCTTTAAGCCTGGATATCGCGCTCGGTATGGGCGGTGTGCCGAAGGGACGTATTGTTGAAATCTATGGACCGGAGTCAAGTGGTAAGACTACGGTTGCATTGCATATGATCTCAGAAGTGCAGAAGCAGGGAGGTATTGCCGGATTTATTGATGCAGAACATGCCCTGGATCCGAATTATGCGAAGAATATCGGAGTAGATATCGATGAACTTTATATTTCACAGCCGGATAGTGGAGATCAGGCATTGGAAATCGCAGAGACGATGGTGCGTTCTGGTGCAATGGACATTATCGTTATCGACTCGGTTGCAGCTCTTGTACCACGTCAGGAGATTGAAGGTGATATGGGAGATTCCCACGTTGGTCTGCAGGCGAGATTGATGTCACAGGCACTTCGTAAGCTGACACCGGTAATCAGCAAGTCTAACTGTGTTGTGATCTTTATCAACCAGCTGCGTGAAAAGGTTGGAGTTATGTTTGGTAACCCAGAGACTACAACCGGTGGACGTGCGTTGAAGTTCTATGCGTCTGTTCGTATGGATGTAAGAAGAATCGAGACACTTAAGCAGAGCGGAGAGATGATCGGTAACCGTACAAGAGTGAAGATCGTGAAGAATAAGATCGCGCCGCCGTTTAAGGAAGCGGAGTTTGATATTATGTTTGGAAAAGGTATTTCCAAAGAAGGAGATATATTGGACCTTGCGGTAAATCTTAACCTTGTAAGTAAGAGTGGATCCTGGTTTGCATATAATGGAGACAAGATCGGTCAGGGACGTGAAAATGCGAAGAATTATCTGACAGAGCATCCGGATATTATGGAAGAACTGGATCAGAAGATCCGTAAGCATTATGCATTTGGCGGTGAAGAAGCAGAAGAAGAGGTAGAAACACCGGAGAAAGGTGAGTAAGAGTAGATGATCATCACGAAGGTGGAGCCTCTTGCGAAGACAAAGTTTCGCATATATATAGATGAACATCCTGCATTTGTACTCTATCAGGGGGAGGTAAAGCGCTATCGTCTACGAGAAGGAGAAGCAATTGAAGCAACACTTTATGAGAAAATCCGCAAAGAGGTTGTCCTCAAACGGGCAAAGCTTCGAGCTCTGCATCTGCTTACTGATATGGGACGAACGGAAGCGCAGCTTCGTACAAAACTGTTGCGTGGCGGGTATCCGGAAGATATTGTGCAAGATGCGATCACATATGTGAAATCATTTGGATATATAAATGATGTGGCTTATGCACGTAGCTTCATAGATAGCAGGAAAGATAAGAAAAGCAAAAGAGAAATATATGCTGCGTTAGTTGAGAAAGGTGTTGCAAGAGAAGAGATCGATCTGGCAATGGAAGAATGTTATGAGCCGGAAGATTCGGGCAATGCGATTAAGTCTCTTCTTACAAAGCGACATTATGATCCGGAACACGCAGATCCGAAAGAAACACAGAAAATAATGGGGTATCTCACGCGTAAAGGTTTTCGATACGAAGATATCCGTCGAGTGATACAGCTTTCTGACTGGAATGCTTGACATCTTTGTGAAAACAGTATAAAATTTAAGTGTTGTATTTGTACGTAGTATTTTTACAATAAAAATTAAATAAGGAGGTGCTCCTGTGCCGAACGGAATCATGATTGTTGTTGCAGCAGTGCTGATTATAGTGGCGGCGGTTGTTAGTCATTTTGTGACCGTTTCGAACCTGCGTAAGAATGCAGAATCGAAGATTGGAAACGCAGAATCAAAAGCTCGAGAGATCATTGACGATGCAGTGAAGACAGCCGAGACTAAGAAAAAGGAGTCTCTCTTGGAAATTAAAGAAGAGTCTATCAAGAATAAGAATGAGCTTGAAAAAGAGACGAAGGAACGCAGAGCTGAGTTACAGCGTTATGAGAAGCGTGTACTTTCCAAGGAAGAGACTTTGGACAAGAAAGCAGATGCTATAGAGAAGCGTGAAGCAGGATTTGCAGCAAAAGAAGAGCAGCTTAGACAGCGTGAAGCGAAAGTGGATGAGCTGAGTAAGCAACGTGTACAGGAACTAGAAAGAATCTCAGGACTTACCTCCGAACAAGCAAAAGAATATTTGTTGAAAACTGTTGAAGAAGATGTGAAACATGACACTGCCAAGATGGTAAAGGAACTGGAAGCGCAGGCAAAGGAAGAGGCGGACAAGAAGGCGAAGGAATATGTAGTTACTGCTATTCAGCGCTGTGCCGCAGATCACGTTGCTGAAACTACAATTTCAGTAGTACAGCTTCCAAATGACGAGATGAAGGGCAGAATTATTGGTAGAGAGGGACGTAACATTCGTACGCTGGAGACGATGACAGGTGTAGAATTGATCATTGATGATACACCGGAAGCAGTTGTCTTATCCGGTTTTGATCCAATAAGAAGAGAAGTTGCACGTATTGCACTTGAAAAATTAATTGTTGACGGACGTATTCATCCGGCAAGAATTGAGGAGATGGTGGAAAAAGCGCAAAAAGAAGTTGATGCTATGATCCGTGAAGAAGGAGAATCTGCAGCTTTAGAAGTTGGAGTACATGGTATCCATCCTGAACTTATTAAACTTCTTGGAAGAATGAAATTCAGAACCAGTTATGGTCAGAATGCATTGAAACATTCTATGGAAGTTGCGCAGCTTTCCGGATTATTAGCCGGAGAGATCGGACTTGATGTTCGTACTGCTAAGAGAGCAGGACTTTTGCACGACATTGGTAAATCAATTGATCATGATGTAGAAGGATCGCATATTCAGATTGGTGTGGATCTTTGTAGAAAGTATAAAGAGTCTGCAACTGTTATTAATGCTGTCGAAGCACATCATGGTGATGTAGAGCCAGAAACTCTGATTGCATGTGTTGTACAGGCTGCAGATACAATTTCTGCTGCAAGACCGGGCGCAAGAAGAGAAACATTAGAAACATATACAAACAGATTAAAACAATTAGAAGATATCACCAACCAGTTC
>JAUNTC010000046.1 GCA_030538915.1 Lachnospiraceae bacterium
GGTAACAAAAAATGCCGTATTTATGCGGTGTTGTGGCGTTTCGCAAACGCCTAATAATATAGTATAGAGAGAGGTATGATATGGCTGGAAGGAGACATAGACGCGGCAGAAGAAAGAAAGGTAACTGGTTTACACGTCTGACTGTCGGAAAGAAAATTGCAGTCTGCGCAGGAAGCCTTGCGCTTTGCTTTATTGCCGGTGGTGTGATTTTTGTTGCAGCAAAGCTTGGAAAAATTGATACGGAAGAAATTGATACATCCGATATCGAGGTGAGTAAGGAAGCAGAGGAGACCGGAGAAGGATATACAAATGTAGCCCTTTTTGGAATTGATTCGCGTAGTGGAGAATTAGAGCATGGCACACGAACAGACTGTCTGATCGTTGCAAGTCTGAACAACAGGACGAAAGAAGTGCGTATGTCCAGCGTTTATCGTGATACGTTGCTTGACATCAAAGATGGACATTTGCAGAAATGTAATGCAGCATACAGCTTTGGCGGACCGACACAGGCGATCAATATGCTTAATAAGAACTTAGATCTCGATATTGAAAAGTTTGTTACCGTAGATTTTAAATCTATTTCAGAGACGATCGATCTGCTTGGCGGAGTGGATATTAATGTAAAGCAGGAAGAAATTAAATATTTGAATAAGTTTGTTGGCGAGACAGCAAGAGTTGCAAAGAAAAAAGCAAAGAAAGTTACAAGACCTGGAAAGCAGCATCTTAACGGCGTGCAGGCAACGACGTATGCGCGAATCCGGTCAACAGCAGGAGGCGATTTTACACGTACGGAAAGACAGCGTCTTGTAATTCAAAAGATTGTAGAAAAAGCACAGAAATCAGATATTGCTACGATCAATAAGATTATCGACAAGCTATTGCCGACGATCAAAACCAATTTTTCGGCAGCAGAGATTTTATCATATGCAAAAGATTTTGCAAAATATGAGATTGGGGCATCTTCCGGATTTCCATTTGAGAAGACAACAGATACAATATCCGGGCTTGGAAGTATTGTAATTCCGGTCAAACTTGATAATAACGTACAAGAACTGCACGAGTTTTTGTATGATGACAAAGATTATAAGATATCAAAAACAGTGCAGACGATTAGTGATGCGGTTGTTGCAAGAGTCGGTCAGAGACAGGCTGAAAGCAGTTCTACATTGAATACAAAGACTTATAAGACGGCACCGGAAGATAGGGCACAGGAATCAAATCGCTATGCGCCGACGAAATCTTATAAGACACCAAGCAGCAGTCAGAATAACCAGACAACGACGAATCCGACAAATCAAAATAATAATACGAATAACAGCACAAAGCCGGACGCAAATAAACCGGGTAATACTGGTGGCTCCGGAAACGGTGGAAGTACCGGTGGAAACACAGGGGGAAATACGAACAGCGGAAATAAACCGGGTAATACCGGTGGAGCTGGAAACGGTGGAAGTACCGGCGGAAGTACAAGCGGCGGCTCCGGAAGTGAATCCGGCGGTGGAAATGAAGAAACAGCAGAATAATTGTTTAAAATGGAACGATATAGCTGTAAAAAGGGTGTACACAATTGACGTGTACATCCTTTTTTGTTAGAATGAACAAAAAGAATTCGGGAATTGGAAGGTTAAGAACATGTATGATTATCTGATAGTTGGAGCTGGTTTGTTCGGATCTGTTTTCGCGTACGAAGCCGGGATGAGAGGAAAACGTTGCCTCGTAGTGGAAAAGAGAGATCATATTGGTGGTAATATTTACACGAAAAAGGTAGAAGGAATCGAAGTGCATCAGTATGGCGCACATATTTTCCATACAAGTAACAAAGAAGTTTGGGATTATGTACAGCAATTTGCAGAATTCAATCGTTATACGAACAGTCCGGTGGCGAATTATAAAGGAGAGATCTACAATCTTCCCTTTAATATGAACACCTTTAATAAGCTGTGGGGCGTTGTAACGCCGCAGGAAGCGAAGGCTAAGATCGAAGAGCAGGCAGCAGCTTACAGAACAGATCATCCGGCGAACTTAGAAGAACAGGCTCTTAATTTAGTCGGGAAAGATATTTATGAGAAGCTGATCAAAGGATATACGCAGAAGCAGTGGGGTCATTTGGCGACAGAGCTTCCACCGGAGATTATCAAACGTATTCCGGTGCGTTATATTTACGATAACAATTATTTTAATGATATTTATCAGGGGATTCCGATCGGCGGATATACTGCTATGGTTGAGAAGATGCTTGGGCATGCGGATGTAAGACTTGGCATTGATTATCTTGAACAGAGGGAAGAACTAGACAAGCTTGCAAAGAAGGTGATTTACACAGGTCCTATCGACGCGTTTTATGGATATCGCTTTGGAGAGCTGGAGTATCGTAGCGTTTCTTTTGAGACGGAAGTGCTAGATATAGAGAATTACCAAGGAAATGCAGTTGTAAACTACACAGAATATGAAGTGCCTTATACAAGAATTATCGAACATAAACATTTTGAATTTGGCACACAGGAAAAGACCGTTATATCTAAGGAATATCCGGCAAAATGGAAGCGCGGGGATGAGCCTTATTATCCAGTGAATAATGAGAAGAATAATGCATTATATCAGTCTTATTGTCAATTGGCAGAGCAAGAAGGAAAGGTGATTTTCGGTGGACGACTCGGCACATATAAGTACATGGATATGCACCATGTTGTAGCTGAAGCGCTGAAGCTTTCAAAAGAAGAATTGATTTAGGTTGCACTTCAGGCAAAAATATAGTAATATATTGTAGTATTTGTATAAAATGAGTTAAAAAGAGAGAGGCTTGATATGGCAAAACAAAGGAAACCAAAGAACCTAAAAGCAGTTCAGGCTGCTAAGGCCAGAAAGAAGCGAAGAAACAGAAGAAGAAAAAGAGCAATCGTATTGGCAATAGAAGTGATCATTCTGCTTGCGCTTTCGTGCACAGCCTTTGTGATGGCGAAGTATGATAAGTTCCAGCGTGTAGAGATCGATTCCGATGATATTAAGATCAATTCCGGTGTAAAGATGGAAGGCTATACGACCGTTGCACTGTTCGGAGGAGATTCCAGAGAAGGGCAGTTAGAGGCAGGCGCTCGAACCGATACGATCATTATTGCTGTAATGGATCATAAGAATAAACAGATCCGTATGGCGTCCATTTATAGAGATACCTTATTGCAGCAGGAGAATAACACGTACAATAAGGCGAATGCGGCGTATTCAGCAGGCGGCCCGAAGGCTGCGATCAATATGTTGAATAAGAACCTTGACCTGGATATCAAGGATTATGTAACAGTTGACTTTAAGGCAATGTCGGATGTGGTTGATCTTCTTGGCGGTATTAAGATCCAGGTAACGGATGCAGAAGCGAAGATGATGAATAAGTACGTGCGTGAGACAGCACGAGTATCTAAGAAGAAAGCACATAAGTTAAAATGTGGCGGTGTCTATACATTGGACGGTCCACAGGCTGTTACTTATGCAAGACTTAGAAAACTCGAAGGCGGTGATTATAAGCGTACAGAGAGACAGCGTCTTGTAATTAAGAAGCTGTATGAGAAGGGAATTAAGACTGATGTCGCTACAATGAACAAGATCATTGACAAGGTGTTCCCACAGATATCGACGAGTTTTTCACTGAAAGATGTATTGTCACTTGCAGCAACAGGCATCAGCTATAAACTTGGAGACAGTCAAGGATTCCCATTTGAGAAGACAGATGGAATTATGTATCCACATGCAGGAGATTGTGTTGTTGCACTTGGATTGGCAGAGAACGTAGAAGAGTTGCATAACTTCCTGTATCCAGAAGAGACAAAGGCGGTATCTTCTACCGTACAGACAATTTCAAATGAAATTTCAAATCTGACCAATGTTGTACGTCCGGCAAATTTGGAGAGTGAGACAACAAAAGAGGAAGAACAGGAAAGTAATAATAACAATAAACCGGTGATCACAAATTCAACGAGTGGATCCGGAAGTAATGAGACAGGCACAACTGATGGCGGGACAGAATAAAAGTTGATTTAGGAGGAAAAAAGTAACATGAAAGTATTCAAAAAACTCAGCACAGTTTTACTTACTTTATGTCTGTGTGTATTTTGTTTTTCTATAGTTGCGCAGGCGGCTGATGGAAGAATCTCTTTTACAGATCCAAGCACAGCAGTTGGGGACATGGTGGAAGTAAAATGCGTAGTACGTTCTACGAGTGGAAACATTGGAAACCTGGAAGTAAAATTAAACTATGATAAGAATTATCTTCGATTTGATTCCGGGGATGGTGTAAAAGTAGATGGTGATGCACTTACATATACTGGAAGCGGTAGCTCCACAGAAGCATCTTTCACAGTGAAGTTTCAGGCTTTAAAAGAAGGAAGCACACAGGTTTCTGTTGCGGGTGCTACAATTGCATCTGATGCAGGAGCTGCATTGACATTTGATCAAGGTAATTCTACCGTGCAGGTTGCTGCCGGAGATCCGTCTAAGATCAAAACAGATTCTACAGACGGAGAATCTAGTATGGCTGCAGATAAAACAGTAGAAGTGAATGGAAAGTCTTATACTTTGACAGATGAATTTGCAGACAATGATATTCCAAGTGGATATTCCAGAGTAAAGGTTTCTTTAGATGGCGAAAAACGTCAGATGGTGAAGAATGAAGACAGTGGCGTAAAACTTGCTTATTTACTTGACAGCGATAAGAAAGGCGACTTCTTTATTTATGATGCAGATGATGCAACATTTTCACCGTATGAGGAGATTACAATCTCTGACAGCGCATCCATTGTTGTACTGAGCGATGCAAAGAAGGTAAATCTTCCTTCAAACTACAAAGAAGCAAAGCTTACATTAAATGGAAAAGAGTTCCCGGTATGGCAGAACGGTGACAGTGCAGATTTCTATGTACTGTATGCATTGAATAACAAAGGGGAAGCAGGGTACTATCAGTATGATTCCCAGGAGAATACATACCAGAGAATGGATGATCCTTCTGCTGATACAGAGAAGAAAGATACAACAACGAAAAAAGCAAAAAGCAAACTTCCTGCTATTATCAGCAATCATTTAGAGGAAACTGTTTTTGCGGCAGGTATTATTATTATTTTATTACTTCTTCTTGCAATCATTCTGCGTGTGAAACTTCATAACCGCAATGCAGAATTAGATGAACTTTATGATGAGTTTGGTATTGATGAAGAGAAAGAGCCGGCTACACCTGCTAAGAAAGAAAAATTGAAAAAATCGTCTCGCTTCGGTAAGAAGGAAGAAGCAGAAGAAGATGAGTTTGAGTCTTATGACGAAGACGAATTTGAATATGCAGATAATGAAGATACATTTGACGAAGATGCATTTGATGAAGAGGAATTTGCTGAGGCAGATTATGAGGATGCACAGGGTGCATATGAAGACGCATATGCGGATGCATACGATAATGCATACGAAGATTCCTATGAAGATATCGATGATACATATGATGATTATGATGAAGATGACTTTGGCGAGATTACATATGAAGAAGAGGAATATGGTGCGCTAGATAAGAATGTGTTTGCCGGATATGCTCCAAGAGAAGAACTTACAATTGATGATCTGGATGATCTTCTCGGTGAGGAACCGACAACAAAGAAGAGAGGTCATATGGAAGAGGATGATACCTTTAAGGTAGATTTCATTGATCTTGACTAAATGAAGATATGAGCAAGAGAAGCTCCGGCTGTTCCTAAGTTTGGAAGAGTTGGAGCTTTTGAGCAATTCGTAAATAACAGATAAGGAGATAAAAACATGAAGTGGAATCAGTTTCGTTTAAAAACAACGACAGAGGCGGAAGATATTGTAAGCAGCATGCTTGCAGATCTTGGAATAGAGGGAGTACAGATTGAAGATAAGATCCCGCTGACACAGCAGGATAAGGAGCAGATGTTTGTAGATATTCTGCCGGATATTCCGGAAGATGACGGAGTGGCTTATCTTACATTTTATCTTGATACAGATTTGGATGCAGGTGCTGTTCTTACGGAAGTAAGAGAAGAATTAGAGGCAATGCGTGCATATGTTGATGTTGGGGATGCAACAATTGAAGAGTCCGAGACAGAAGATGTAGACTGGGTTAACAACTGGAAACAGTTTTTCCATCAGTTCTACATTGACGATATTCTTGTTATCCCATCCTGGGAAAAGGTAAAAGAAGAAGATAGCGATAAGATGATCATTCATATTGATCCGGGTACAGCTTTTGGTACAGGAATGCATGAGACGACTCAGCTTTGTATCCGTGCACTCAGAAAATATGTAAAGAAAGATGACCTCGTTCTCGATGTTGGATGTGGAAGCGGCATTCTTGGTATGCTTGCACTGAAATTCGGAGCAGGGCACAGTATCGGAACAGATCTGGATCCTTGCGCGATTGATGCAACTCACGAGAATATGGAAGTCAACGGAATTGCAAAAGATCAGTATGAAGTAATGATCGGAAATATTATTGATGATAAAGCGGTGCAGGATTCAGTTGGTTATGAAAAATATGACATTATTCTTGCTAATATTCTTGCAGATGTATTGGAGCCACTGACTCCGGTTATCGTTCATCAGATGAAACCTGGCGCTGTCTATATCACAAGTGGTATTATTGAAGATAAAGAGACGGTTGTGACAGAAGCAGTTAAGAAGGCCGGACTTACTGTGCTGGAAGTAAACCATCAGGGTGAGTGGGTTTCTGTCGTTGCGAGAAAGGAAGCATAAACGATAAGCAGTTAATACAATATTGGGAGAGAGAAGATGCAACATTTTTTTATTGATCCATCTCAGGTGGAGGAAACAAAGATCCGCATTTTGGGGTCTGATGTGAATCACATGAAGAATGTTCTGCGTATGCATGTAGGTGAGAGAGTGACAGTAAGTGATGGTGAAGGAATTACTTATCTGTGTACTGTTGAGGATTATGAAGAAAAGACAGCAATATTACATATTGAGTCGCAGGAAATGAGCACAAGTGAGCTTCCATCTGAAATCTGCCTTTTTCAAGGTTTGCCAAAACAAGAAAAGATGGAATGGATCGTGCAGAAGTCGGTAGAGCTGGGTGTTTCCAAAGTTGTTCCGGTATCTATGAAGAGATGTGTAGTTAAGCTGGATGCAAAAAAAGCTGCGAAAAAGCAGGAGCGCTGGCAGGAGATTGCCAAAAGTGCTGCAAAGCAGTCCGGAAGAAGTGTTGTCCCTACAGTAGAGAATGTAATGAGCTTTAAAGAATCTCTAGAAGAGGCAAAGAAATTTGATATTGTTCTTGTGCCTTATGAATGCGCAGAAGGCATGGCGGAGACAAAAGCGCTTATAGAGAATATACAACCGGGGCAGAGTATTGGAATTTTTATCGGATCGGAAGGTGGATTTGAAGAGGCAGAGATTGAGATACTTCTTGCTCAGGGGGCACATACGATCACACTCGGAAAACGAATTCTGCGCACAGAGACAGCAGGACTTACAACGTTATCTGTTTTGATGTTCCGGTTAGAAGAATAAATAATAGCAGTGAAATTTAGAGGAGTGAATAACATGAAGGAAGTATATCTAGATAATTCGGCTACGACGAAAGCCTATGACAGTGTCGGCAAGATCGTTGCGAAAGTCATGTGTGAAGATTACGGAAATCCGTCTTCTTTGCATAAGAAAGGTGTCGATGCAGAGCAGTATATAAAAGGTGCAAAAGAGACATTTGCGAAACTTTTTAAAGTACAGGAAAAAGAAATTTTTTTCACTTCAGGAGGAACAGAAAGTGATAATCTGGCACTGATCGGAACTGCCATGGCGAATAAGCGGGCAGGAAATCACCTGATCACGACCGGAATCGAACATCCGGCGATCATCAACACGATGCATTATCTGGAAGAGCAAGGATTTCGTGTTACATTCCTTCCGGTTGATCAGGACGGAAGAGTAAAGCTTGACGCATTAAAGGAGGCATTGTGCGATGAGACGATCCTTGTTTCAATCATGTATGTAAATAATGAGATCGGTTCTGTACAGCCGATCGAAGAAGCTTCGAAAATTGTGAAGGCATACAATCCAAAAATCATATTCCATGTAGATGCAGTGCAGGGATTTGGAAAATATAAGATATATCCGAAAAAGGCAGGAATAGACCTTTGCTCCATCAGCGGGCATAAGATCCACGGTCCAAAAGGGACCGGTGTCCTTTATATCGACAGTAAAGTAAAGATCAAACCAATTGTTTTTGGCGGTGAACAGCAGAAAAATATCCGCTCCGGTACGGAAAATGTTCCAGGAATCGCAGGATTGGCGCTGGCGGCAAAGACAATATATGAAAGTTTTGATGAAAAGATGGAGACAATGCGCAAACTGAAGGCACATTTTATCGAAGGAGTATCAAAGATTGACAATACAATGATCCACGGACGCTTCGATGAGTCTAGTGCACCACATATTATCAGTGTTGGTTTTAAGGATGTGCGAAGCGAAGTGCTTCTGCATGCATTGGAGGAAAAAGGAATCTATGTTTCGTCCGGTTCAGCATGCGCGTCAAATCACCCACAGGTGAGCGGTGTGTTAAAAGGAATTGGAACGGGAAGAGATTACCTGGATTCTACATTGCGCTTCAGTATGTCAGAATTTACGACGTTGGAAGAGATTGACTATACTTTGGATACCATTTATAATATAGTACCGATGCTTAGGAAATATACCAGACATTAATTGTTTTGGACAGAAGAAGGAGAAGATAGATGAGATTTCATACTTTTTTATTAAAATATGGAGAAATTGGAATTAAAGGAAAGAACCGTTATCTTTTTGAGGATGCGCTTGTAAGACAGATTCGCTATGCGCTCAAAGATGTAGAAGGAACTTTTTCGGTTTATAAATCACAGGCACGTATTTACGTAGATTGTGAGGGAGAATACGATTACGACGAGACAGTAGAGCATTTACAGAGAGTATTTGGGCTCGTAGGTATCTGTCCGGTTGTACGAATGGAAGACAATGGATTTGATCAGCTCAAAAAAGATGTTGTAGCATATATGGACGAGATGTATCCGGATAAGAACCTGTCCTTCAAGGTAGAGGCAAGAAGAGCGAAGAAGTCCTATCCAAAGACTTCTATGGAGATCAACTGTGATCTTGGAGAGGCGATTTTAGAGGCGTTTCCGGAGACACACGTGGATGTGCACAAGCCGGACGTAATGCTGCACGTAGAAGTGAGAAATGAGATTTACGTTTACTCACAGATCATCCCGGGAGCAGGCGGGATGCCGGTAGGAACGAACGGAAGTGCGATGCTTCTTTTATCCGGCGGTATTGACAGCCCGGTAGCAGGATATATGATCTCCAAACGTGGTGTAGGTTTAGAGGCAACCTATTTCCATGCACCGCCGTATACAAGTGAGCGTGCAAAACAGAAGGTTGTAGACCTTGCTAAGATTGTTGCAAGATATTCCGGACCGATCAAATTGCATGTTGTAAACTTTACAGATATTCAGCTTTATATTTATGACAAGTGTCCACATGATGAACTGACGATCATTATGCGCCGTTATATGATGCGTATCGCAGAGCATTTTGCAAAGGCAGATGGCTGTCTTGGATTGATCACAGGAGAGAGTATCGGTCAGGTGGCAAGTCAGACAATGCAGAGTCTTGCTGCAACTAACGATGCATGCACACTGCCGGTTTACCGTCCGGTTATTGGATTTGATAAGCAGGAGATTGTTGATATTTCAGAAAAGATCGACACATATGAGACATCGATCCAGCCATTCGAGGATTGCTGTACAATTTTTGTTGCAAAACATCCGGTTACAAGACCGAATATCGAAGTGATCCAAAGATCGGAAGAAAAGCTTGCCGAAAAGATTGATGAGATGGTCAAAGAAGCAATCGATACAGTAGAAGTGATCGAAGTAACACCATAGAAAAATAGAGAGAAAAAAAGAATGTGCCTTAAGGCACATTCTTTTAAATCCTAATAAAGGAAATTATTCTACGATATATGGTTTTAAAGTCTCAAGGACATTCGCAATCTCGCTGTCATCAGCGTGAATGTTGAGGTCAATGCTCTTAGATAAATCCAGGCTGAAGATACCCATAATGGATTTTGCATCGATTACGTATCTGCCGGATACTAAATCAAAATCATAATCATATTTTGTGATTTCATTTACGAAAGATTTTACTTTGTCAATGGAATTCAAAGAAATTTTTACTGTTTTCATTGAATGTACCTCCTTGTTTTCATTTCTTTTTACAAGTTTATCTTAAATTTTTGTAGGAAAAATGTCAAGGAATAATTTATACAGAGAGGATAATCAGACTATGAAGAAAGCCGCATTGCACAATCTTGGATGTAAAGTGAATGCATATGAAACAGAAGCCATGCAGGAGCTTCTGGAAAAAAATGGATATGAGATCGTGCCTTTTAAAGAGGGCGCGGATGTTTATGTTATCAATACATGTACTGTGACAAATATTGCAGACCGCAAGTCCAGACAGATGCTGCACAAGGCGAGAAAGATGAATCCGGATGCGATCGTTGTAGCGACTGGATGCTATGTGCAGACGGAGAAGCAGGAAGTGGATGAATGCATTGATATTGTGCTTGGAAATAACAAAAAGAAAGATATTGTAAAAGTTTTAGAGCAATACGAACGGGAACATAGAAGAACATCAGATCTTATAGATATCGGGCATACGAAAGAGTACGAAGAACTGCATCTTTCAAAAACCGGAGATCACACAAGAGCTTATATTAAAGTACAGGACGGATGTAATCAGTTTTGTTCTTACTGTATCATTCCTTATGCGAGAGGAAGAGTGAGAAGCCGTGAGCAGGCTGATGTGATAGAAGAAGTGAAGGCACTTGCACAGAATGGATATAAAGAAGTGGTGCTTACAGGAATTCACTTGAGCTCATATGGCGTAGATCATGACGATGATCTTCTTTCCCTTATTCTGGCTGTACATGAAGTAGAGGGAATAGAAAGAATCCGACTGGGATCTTTGGAGCCTGGAATCATTACAGAAGAGTTTGTAAAGACGATTTCAAAACTGCCAAAGATGTGTCCGCATTTTCATCTGTCGCTGCAGAGTGGATGTAATGCTACACTCCGCAGAATGAACCGTAAGTATACAGCAGAAGAATATGCAGCAAAATGTGCACTTATCCGTCAGTATTTTGCCCACCCGGCATTGACGACGGATGTGATTACCGGATTCCCGGGAGAGACAGAAAACGAATTTGAAGAGTCAAGAGCATTTGTAGACAGCATTGATTTTTACGAGACACATATTTTTAAATACTCCAGAAGAGAAGGTACGAAGGCGGCTGCTATGAAAGATCAGGTGCCGGAGCAGGTCAAGGCTGAAAGAAGCAAGGTTTTGATTGCTTTGAGTGAAGAAAAGCAGAGCCATTTTGAAGAAGAACTGCTCGGTACAACCCAGGAAGTATTGATGGAAGAGGCAATTGAGCGAGATGGAGAGGTCTGGCAGATCGGACATACAAAAGAATATGTGAAAATTGGATACAAAACAGATGAAAATCTGGCAAATCAGCTTATAAATGTAGAAATTGAGAGCTGTTTACAAATAATACATTGAATTTTTGATATTAATAAGTTAAAATAAAATGAAAAGTAATTTTAGAAGGACGTGAGTATATGAAAGATTTAAGTAATACACAGTTTTTCCAGGTAGAGAGCGGACCGCAGATTCAGGCGAAGGACATTCTGGAAATTGTATATTCTGCATTGGTTGAGAAGGGTTACAACCCGGTTAATCAGATTGTTGGATATATTATGTCCGGAGATCCGACATACATTACAAGCTATAACGGAGCGAGAAGTCTGATTATGAAGATGGAACGCGATGAGCTGGTAGAAGAGATGCTCAAGACTTATATTGAGCACAATCAGTGGGTATAGCATCTATGAGGATCATGGGACTGGACTATGGCTCTAAGACGGTAGGCGTTGCGATCAGCGATCTCCTTGGAATTACCGCTCAGGGAATCGAGACGATCACGCGTAAGGACGAGAACAAGCTTCGTAAAACCTGCGCAAGGATCGAGGCTTTGATCGAAGAATATGAGGTGGAGAAGATCGTGATCGGTCTGCCAAAGCATATGAATAATGATATTGGCGTAAGAGCGCAGAAGTCTATGGATTTTGCAGAGATGTTGAAAAGAAGAACAGGTCTTCCGGTAGAGATGTGGGATGAAAGACTCACAACAATGGAAGCGGAGCGTACACTCATTGAGAGTAACGTAAGAAGAGAAGATCGAAAAAAATATATCGATAAAATTGCTGCAGTATTTATTTTGCAGGGATACTTAGACTCGGTAAAGTCGTGAGGTGTTTTTTGTATGGAAAAAATTAGATTTACATCGGATGAACTTCAGGAAGAAATCGAATTCTTTGTGCTGGAGCAGACGAAATTAAATGGAGTGTCTTACATTCTTGTTACGGATTCAGAAGAAGACGATGCAGAATGTTTAATTTTAAAAGATACATCAGCAGAGAATGAGACTGAGAGCGTTTATGAGATTGTAGAAGAGGAACAGGAACTGTCTGCAATTTTGAAAGTCTTCGAGGAGCTACTGGAAGATATTGATATTGAAAGGTAGGAACTTTATGTCTATCAGTCAGGAAAAATTTAAACAGATGCTGAGAGAAAAAGGTTTGAAAGTTACAAACCAGAGATTACTTGTTCTGGAGGTTCTCGCTGCAAATCGCGACAGACATTTGACAGCAGAGGATATCTATGAGCTTGTGAAAGAAGACTATCCGGAGATTGGGCTTGCAACGATATACAGGACAATACAGTTGTTGCTGGAAATGCAGTTGGTAGACAGAATCAATCTGGATGACGGATGTGTACGGTATGAAATCGGTGAGGTAAATGACGGAGAAGGAGAACCTCATCATCACCATCATCATTTGATCTGTAAAACATGTGGAAAGGTATTTCCTTTCAGGGACGATTTATTGGACGGACTGGAACGTCATATTGAGGAAGAAACCGGTTTCTACGTGTTGGACCATGAGCTGAAATTCTACGGACAGTGTATGAGATGCCGAAAAAAGGCGAAAAAGTAGTACGAAAGAGGCACATGGAGGTGTTAAATTGAAAAAAGAAAACAACGGAAAATTGCGTATCATTCCATTAGGAGGTCTGGAAAAGATTGGAATGAACATTACTGCCTTTGAGTTTGAAGACAGTATTATTGTCGTGGATTGCGGTCTGGCGTTTCCAGAAGATGACATGCTTGGAATCGACCTTGTCATTCCGGATGTGACTTATCTTAAGGACAATATCCAGAAGGTAAAAGGGTTTGTGATCACACATGGACACGAAGATCATATCGGTGCGTTATCCTATGTATTGCGTGAGATGAATCTTCCGATTTATGCAACAAAGCTTACAATGGGTATTATTGAGAAGAAGCTTTCAGAACATAATCTCCTTCGCAGCACGCGCAGAAAGGTAGTAAAACACGGACAGTCTATCAATCTGGGCAAATTCAGAATTGAATTTATCAAGACAAACCACAGTATCCAGGACGCAGCAGCACTTGCTATTTATTCACCGGCAGGTATTGTTGTACACACAGGAGACTTTAAAGTGGATTATACACCGGTATTCGGTGATGCGATCGATCTGCAGAGATTTGCAGAGATCGGTAAGAAGGGTGTACTTGCATTAATGTCAGATAGTACGAATGCAGAGAGACCTGGGTTTACACAGTCTGAGCGAACAGTTGGTATTACATTTGACCATATTTTTGCAGAGCATCAGAATACAAGAATTATTATTGCAACTTTTGCGTCGAACGTAGACCGTGTGCAGCAGATTATCAACTCTGCTTGCAAGTATAACCGTAAGGTTGTAGTGGAAGGACGCAGTATGGTGAATATTATTCAGGTTGCGCAGGAGCTGGGCTATCTGGATGTGCCGGATAAGACATTAGTTGAAATCGACCAGCTGAAGAATTATCCACCGGAGAAGACCGTTCTCATTACAACAGGAAGCCAGGGAGAATCTATGGCTGCATTGTCACGTATGGCAGCAGATGTGCATAAGAAGGTTACGATTATGCCTGGAGATACAGTTATTTTCAGTTCAAACCCAATCCCGGGAAATGAAAAATCAGTATCCAAAGTGATCAATGAGCTTTCTTCTAAGGGAGCCAATGTTATTTTCCAGGATGCACATGTATCCGGACATGCCTGCCAGGAAGAGTTAAAGCTTATTTATTCTCTTGTAAAACCGAAATATGCGATTCCGGTGCACGGTGAATACCGTCATCTGAAAGCAAATGCTGGGATTGCGAAAACTTTGGGAATTCCAAAAGAGAACATTTTCCTTTTACAGTCCGGAGATGTTCTGGAAGTCAGTGAGCAGGAAGCAAAGGTCGTTGACAAAGTGCACACAGGAGAGATTCTTGTAGATGGACTTGGCGTTGGCGATGTTGGAAACATTGTATTGAGAGACCGTCAGCATCTTGCAGAAGATGGAATCCTGATCGTTGTGCTTACGCTGGAGAAGGGAAGTAACCAGCTTCTTGCGGGTCCTGATATTGTGTCAAGAGGATTTGTATATGTAAGAGAATCGGAAGGCTTAATGGAAGAAGCAAGGAAGGTTCTTTCAACAGCTGTAGAAGATTGTTTGACACATCAGCGCAATGCGGACTGGAGCAAGATCAAGCTTGTGATCCGTGATACAATGAATGAATTTATCTGGAAGAGAACAAAACGTAAACCGATGATCCTTCCGATCATTATGGACGTATAAAGAAAAGGGGCGTAGCAGAGAAATCTTTGCTACGTCCTGTGTTATGTTAAAAGGGGGGAGACCTGATGATAGTAGATGACAGAATTACAACTTATATACATTCACTGGAGACAGCGAATCTTCCGGTGATCGAGGAAATTGAAAAGGAAGCACTGGAGACATTTGTCCCAATCATTCGAAAGGAAACACAGAGCTTTCTTAAAGTATTACTGACAATAAAAAAGCCGAAAAGAATATTAGAAGTGGGCACTGCAGTAGGGTTCTCCGCTATTTTAATGAGTACGTATATGCCGGAGGATGGGCATATTACGACGATTGAGAATTATGAAAAACGAATTCCTATCGCCAGAGCAAATTTCAAAAGAGCCGGAAAGGAAGATAAGATCACATTGATTGAAGGAGACGCCTTTGAAGTAATGAAGACGTTGGAAGACCCTTACGATTTTATTTTTATGGATGCGGCGAAGGGGCAGTACATTCATTATATGCCGGAAGTCTTAAGACTGCTGGCACCGGATGGTGTGCTTATGTCAGATAATGTATTACAGGATGGAGATATCACACAGTCAAGGTTTGCGGTTGAGCGAAGAAACCGTACGATCCACAGCCGTATGCGTGAGTATCTGTATGAATTAAAACATCACGAAGAACTTGAGACGTCGATTCTTCCTTTGGGAGATGGCGTGGCCTTAAGCTGTCGCTTTGACCGAAAAGGTCGGGTGGAAGCGAAGGTAATGGATGATAAGAAGGAGGAAGAATAGAATGAAAGGCAGACGACCGGAGTTATTGATTCCAGCAAGTAATCTGGAAGTATTGAAAGTAGCAGTTATGTTCGGCGCTGATGCAGTATATATCGGAGGAGAAGCGTTTGGACTGCGTGCAAAGGCAAAAAATTTTTCAAGCGAAGATATGGCAGAAGGAATCGCATTTGCTCATGAGCACGGCGTATATGTATATGTAACGGTCAATATTTTGGCACACAACGATGATTTGGAAGGCGTGCGCCAGTATTTAGGAGAGTTAAAAGAGTTAAAACCGGATGCACTCATTATTGCAGATCCAGCAATCTTTGAACTGGCAAAAGAAATCTGTCCGGAGATCGAGCGCCATATCAGTACACAGGCAAATAATACAAATTACGGCACATATAACTTCTGGTGGAAACAAGGCGCAAAACGTGTCGTTTCAGCGAGAGAATTGTCTCTGAAAGAGATTGCAGAAATTCGTGCCAATATTCCGGAAGAGATGGAAATCGAGAGCTTTATGCATGGAGCTATGTGCATTTCTTATTCTGGAAGATGTCTGCTCAGCAATTTCTTCACCGGAAGAGATGCAAACCAAGGTGCCTGTACGCATCCATGCCGCTGGAAATATGCGGTTGTGGAGGAGAAGAGACCAGGCGAGTATCTGCCGGTTTACGAAAATGAGAGAGGTACTTATATTTTTAACTCGAAGGACCTTTGCATGATCGAGCATATTCCGGAGATGATCGAAGCAGGAATCGACAGCTTCAAAATCGAAGGACGTATGAAGACCGCACTTTATGTTGCAACAGTTGCAAGAACTTACCGCCTGGCAATCGATGATTATCTGGAAGATCCGAAGCTTTATAAGGAGCATATGCCATGGTATTTGGATCAGATTTCAAATTGTACCTACCGTCAGTTTACAACCGGATTTTACTTTGGTAAACCAGATTCTACAACCCAAATTTATGATAGCAACACTTATGTAAGAGAGTATACGTATCTTGGTGTGATCGGTGAAGTAAAAGACGGACGTTGCCGTATTGAGCAGAGAAATAAATTCTCTGTCGGCGAGACAATTGAGATTATGAAGCCGGATGGACAGAATGTCGAGACGGTTGTAAAGAGAATCATCAACGAGGATGGAGAAGACCAGGAGAGTGCACCACACTCCAAACAGGTTCTTTATATTGAACTTGATAAGGCAGCTGATAAATATGATATTCTAAGAAGAGCAGAAGAATAATTTAAGTCGAATGTCGGACATTTTTTGTCCGGCATTCTTTTTTGGAAAAAAGGATTGTTTTTCTGAAAGAAATAAAGTATGAACCGCTCCCCGTCAAGTAGACAATTGAAAAAATATAAATTTTTCCTG
>JAUNTC010000130.1 GCA_030538915.1 Lachnospiraceae bacterium
GGCAAGAATCCTGTATTCATCAGAGTTAAAGTTGTAGATCCTAAAGATGTAGATGTAACTTATAACGAAATGAGTGACAAATGGGCTCAGGAAGGTGAATACTACTACTACAAAGAAGCAGTAGCACCTGGAGCTACAACAGCACCTCTGTTCAAAAGCTTTACTCTTTCAACAGAAACTGAAAACGGAATCGACGAAGCTCAGATGATTAAAGTAAGTGCTGAAGCAGTTCAGTCACAGGGCTTCACAGGTGATGCTACAGTAGCTAACATTGCTAACTGGTTTGCAACTTGCGGAATGTAAGTAAACAAATAAAAATTACTGTTGTATGACGGATACAGCAGAAACGTTGAAGGGTGTATCCGTATTCTGGGTACACCCACATTTAAAAGAGGTATTATTATGAAAAAAAAGCTAATTGCCGGAGCAGTAGTGGCAGTATGTCTGGCACTCACTTCGCTTGGTACAATTGCATATTTTACTCATGAGGATACAGCGACAAATGTAATTACATCCGGTAATATCAAAATCGAATTACAGGAAACATCACTGACTGCAGAGGGGGACGAAGTTCCATTCGAAAATGCAATCGGTGTTGTCCCAGGCGACAAAGTTTCCAAAATCGTAAAAGTTGAAAATACCGGAGATAATGAAGCATTTATCCGAATCAAAGTCACAAAAGCAATCACACTGGAAAATCAGGATTCGGATATTACACCGGATCTAGATCTTGTGAAACTAGACTTTGACGAAAACAATTGGGTATATGAAGATGGCTACTATTATTACAGAATGCCGTTAGCTCCGGGCGAAAAAACAGCGGCTCTGTTCAATAGTGTGCTATTTGATACTGCAATGGGAAATGAATATCAGAACAGCTTTGCAACAATAAAAGTTGACGCACAGGCAGTTCAGGTAAGAAATAACGGAGCAGATGCTTTGTCAGCACTAGGCTGGCCTGAAATGGAATAAAGGAGGTAGAGAATCATGAAAAGAAGAATCTTATCAATGGCGCTCTGCCTTTCTATGATTATTTCTATGGTAGTATTTGCGCCGGCAACATTTGCAGTTGCAGATGGCGAGTCCATGGCAACTACCGAGCAGACAACTTTGGATGCAACTGAAGATAATACAGGGGATATCGCAGCACCGGGAGATCAGGAAACAACACCTGCACCGGATGAAGATGCAGTAACTCCTGCAGAAAATCAGGACGCAGACAGCGCAGCGGCTGAACTGCAGCCGGGCGTAACAGGTGCTAATGACAGCATCAAAGATACAACAGATAAAACTGCACAGGATGCAGACAATAACAAAACAGAAATTCTGCCACCTGCAGTAAACTTTACAGATGCAGGTCCATTTCTTCCGGCTGTAAAAGTAGCAGCATCAGCTATTGTGAAAAAAGCCGCGAAGAAAGTAAGTACAACAGGAGAAAAGGCTCTGACAGGTGAAAAAGATTCAACACCGGAAGGTCTGAACCTTAAAAAGACAGCTACACCTAATGGTGATGGCACATATAAGATTACACTGGATGCTTATACAACAGGTAATGTAACTACTACAACAACTACTACTCCTGTAGATATCGTTCTCGTACTTGACCAGTCAGGATCTATGAATAATAAAATGAAGGATGGAACAACTCGTCAAGATGCTTTGAAGCAAGCAGTAAATGGGTTTATCGACGGAGTAAAAGAAAAGTATAGCACTGAAGCAGATCACAGAATTGCCATTGTTGACTTTAGATCGGATCATAAACAAGTTTCGAAGCCATATAGGTATAACGCAAAAATTATTAAAGGCTGGACTGATGTTGACGAAAATGGTGCTAACAGTATGAAGAGCACAGTTAGCGATATGTATGCAGAAGGTGGTACAAGAACTGATGCAGGTATGGCGGAAGCTGTAAAGCTTATGACTGAAGGACAGGGTTATTATTATAACGGTTCTAACAAAGATCGCCAGAAAGTAGTAATCGTATTTACAGATGGTGACCCTAATGGCATAGATGAGACATCTGGTTTCGAGATGAAAGTTGCTAATGCAGCAATAGCCAATGCTAAGACACTAAAGGATGCGGGATGTACAGTATATTCTGTGGGTATTTTTAACGGTGCAAATCCAAACGAAGTATATGGAGGCAGTGGCCCTAATGAACCGTGGAAAGGCCAAAAAAAATCTTTGTTTGCTAACAGATTTATGAACTATATGTCAAGTAATTATAAATCAGCAAGCAGCATGCATTTAAAAGAAGATTGGATATCTACAGGATTCTTTAATGGCTACTATTTATATACGCCTGTTAATCCACCGGAAAAGACCGGCAGTAACTATTATCTGACAGCCAGTGATTCCACATCCCTTAACAATATCTTCCAGACTATTGTTAACAATATTGGTACACCTACAATTGAACTTGGAAAAGAAACTGTTGTAAAAGATATAGTATCCGATTACTTTGAGCTTCCGGCTGGAGTAACCGAAAAGGATATTAAGCTTTATACAGCAAATGCAAAGGCTGATGGTAGCTTCGAATCTCCGGTTCCTGCTACATCAGACGTTAAGGCAACAATTAATGGTAAAACTGTAAGTGTAACAGGTTTTGACTTTAATGAAAATTTCGTTTCAGAAACTGCAAAATCTGATGGAACTTACGGTAAGAAACTTATAATTGAATTTAATGTAAAAGTAAGAGACGGCTTCATGGGCGGTAACAATGTTCCTACAAACGGAGCAGCTTCAGGTATATATAAAAACGCAAGTGATAATATACCTGTAGGTACTTTCGAAGTTCCTACAGTGGATATCAGCTTACCTGAAATCAGTGTGACTGCACCTGAAAAGAATGTATATCTTTTCAATAAGCTAGAAGAAAAAGACTTTGCTGATGCAAAGAAGGTAACTATCAATGGAAAAGTATATACAAAAGAACAGTTCGATGCTCTGGGCTGGGAAAATGACTTTGTTAATCTTGAGTTTGACAATGTTGTAAGCGGTAATGAATTTGGTAAGCTTGCAAATGATACAAATTATATAGTTAGAGCAACGCTTTCACCAACGACAACAGGTACAGCGACAGCTAAGACAG